>NZ_JAFRNB010000038.1 GCF_017430385.1 Treponema sp. | reverse complement strand
GTCTGGAATTTTGTATCCGAACAAATCTGTTTTCCTTGGTGCCGGCATGGTAATCGACCCGGAGGCACTTTTCAACGAGCTTCAGATGCTCAAAGACAACGGAATTGACTGGGAAGGCCGCGTTTTCATTTCTGACCGCGCTCACATCATTCTTCCTGGCTACCGACAGATGGACAAAGACCGTGACGCTGCCCGCAAACGCCCGATCGGCACAACAGGCCGCGGAATCGGTATCGCATATTCAGAAAAAGCACACCGCGACGGTCTCCGCCTTGCTGATTTGGACTGGCCGGAGAAAATGGCTGAGTTCGACGGCGAAAACCTCGCTTACCTCAACAAATACAAAGACAAGCTCATCGAAATGCGCGTTGATTTGACTTCAAAGATGTTCGAATATCGCAACGAAAACATCCTTTTTGAAGGCGCACAGGGCGCAATGCTCGACATCGATTCCGGTACTTATCCGTATGTTTCTTCAGGAGCTTCATGCTCAGCAGGAGCAGCTACAGGCTGTGGAATCGGTCCAAAAAATATCGACAAAATCCTCGGTGTTTTCAAAGCATATCAGACACGAGTCGGAAACGGCCCAATGCCAACAGAGTTCAACAACGAAAGTGAAGGCGAGCTTTGTGAGTATGTCCGAAAGACTGGCCGCGAATATGGTGTAACAACTGGTAGAGCCAGAAGATGCGGTTATCTTGACCTCGTAGCACTCCGCTATGCTTGTATCACAAACTCAATCGATTCACTCGTTCTCACACACCTCGATATTTACGACACATTCGACGAAATCGAAGCCTGCGTTGCTTACGAAATCGACGGAAAGACAGTCGTTGACTTCCCGGCAAGCGTTCCTGCAATGGAAAAGGCAAAACCTGTCCTCAAAAAGTTCAAGGGCTGGAAGAAGAGCCTCAAAGAGTGCCGCTCTTATGAAGATTTGCCAAAAGCTGCACGCGATTATGTTGAGTTCATCGAAGACTACACCAAGACTGAAGTTGGAATCATTTCTGTAGGCTACGAGCGTGACGAGACATTCATCCGCGAAAACCCATGGAAAAAATAATCTGTTCGCTTAAAATCCGAACATGAAATTTACGAAAGCTGGCTGTCAAAGGCCGGCTTTTTTTTGCCGAAAATATATATATGAAATTTAATAAAGTTGTAATTGCAGCACTGACAGGAACAGGAATTTTTCTTGCTTCCTGTCTGAATGAAAAACAGCCGGTTGTTGAAGAAATCCCGCCGGAGCCGGAGCCTGTCGAAACTTTAGTTTCCGGGAAGATTTTAAGCCGAAAAGCTGATTTGTACCTTTTTGGCCGCGACTCAAAAATGCACCCACTTCTCAAACTTTATGCCGGAAATGACATTTCCGTGCTTGAAATTGACGGCGTGATTGATACCAAATTTGTTCCTGACAAAAATTCTCTTGCCACCGCCGGAGCAGCCGAAGCTTCTGAAACGACAAACACAGAAAACGCGGAGAACGCTCAACCAGCAGTCAGCGGAACAGAATATGTCCATGTCGTGCATGATAATCTTGACTTCTGGCTTGATAAATCCGTCTTTGCCCTGAATTGTGAAACAGCAGTTGCGATTGAAAAAACATTCTTGTATTCTGATGCCGAATTGACTCAAAAACTTGATGCAACTCCAAATCCTTTGAAATTTGCCTCAATGATTGCCGTTGCTTCCCAGGAAAATAACACGGAGCCGGAAAATTCTGCCGCCCCACAAAAATCAGATTCAGCAGAATCAGCTTCCGTAAAGATTTTCTATTATGACACTGACCAAAAATCTGTCCGCGATGCTTATGTTCAGACTTCCTCAATCAGCGCAAGAATAGACGACATCATTGTAAGTCAGATTGCAGAAGACCTGAAAGTAACAAAAAAAGCCGTTCCACGAAACGAACTTTTCGCAAGAGCCGCAAAATATAAGCCATGTGCAAAAGTCCTTGCCGCCCTGAACGCCCAAAAAGTCGAAACAAAAACCTACAATTACCAGGAAGTCCTAAAATCCATGCAGCGAATGACCTTCGGCGTAAATGTGGACGAACTTATGACAGTTGACCAGTCAAAGGACCCGTTTAAGTGAGATTAGGAGGCTACCGCTGCTACTCCGCTTCGCTTCGTAACACAGCGGTCGGGTGTTCCGTGGCTCGCTATCGCTCGGTGCTTACGCACTGGCTTAGCCACCACTCCATACCCTAGCCCATGTAAGCTCGCAAGGCAACAATATCACCACGCAATATTTTTCCCCATTACAAAACAAAGTTCTTTCTATTATAATGTTTACATGCCCCGCTCCAAACTGATTTCCTTTCTTTGTGCGATTTGTCTTTTTCTCGCTGCAGTGGAAAATGCGATTCCTAAGCCGTTGCCGTTTTTGCGACTTGGGCTTGCGAATTTGCCGGTGATTCTTGGCCTTTTTTTGCTTCGCCGGCGGGAAGTGCTTTCGATTGTGCTGTTCAAGGTGATTGCGCAGGGCGTGATTTCGGGGACGCTTCTTTCATATATCTTTATTTTTTCTGCGGGCGGTTCGTTTGCTTCGGCTCTTGCGATGATGGGGATTTATGAGATTTTCGGAAAAAAAGATGTGAAGAAGGATTTGACTAACGAACGAAAGTTTTTTCATGTTTCAGCAGTCGGAATTTCTTTGGCCGGTTCCCTTGCGAATACTCTAACCCAGCTGATTTTGGCACGATTCTTTCTTTTTGGAGAAAATACGAAATATGTCGCACCCATCCTATTAATTTCGGGTTTAGTCACGGGATTGGTTCTCGGTGTGTTTACGGAACTTTTTATGCAGAAATCAAAATGGTTTAAGGCCCGATTGTCTGCGGGAGCTGTCAATCCAACAGCGGCGGATTCGCCTGTCACACAGAGCGAGGTGGAGAAATCTGATGAAATCTGAAATCATTTTGACCGCCACAATCTGGTTCTTCGTTTTGATATTTTTTATTCTGGCCTGTGTAAGATGCCGTCGAGTGCGGGTTGTTCCATCGCTCGTAATTATTATTTCAGTCACATTTTTTGCACTTTTGTCGCCGTCGGGGGAAGTTTTACTAACGCTCGGCAGGCTTAAAGTCACGCTAGATTCTCTTTTGCTGGGATTACGACGGAGCGGAATTTTAGTTGGAATGGTTTTCCTTTCAAGGGCATTAATTTCGCCCCAAAATAATGATTCTTTTCTAAAACACTTTGGAAAAGCCGGAAACAAACTAACGGAAGTTTTCTTTTGGCTAAATTTACTAACCGAAAAGAAGTTTTCTTTCAAAAAAGGCCTTATCATTCAGCAGATTGATGAGCGATTGCTGGAAATCTGGGGAAATAATTTGCCGGAAGATGAAAATTCCTGCAATAGCTGAGATTTTTTGATTTTGATATAATTGGCTCATGCCAAATTTCAGCCACGCTTATGAAAACCTTTCCTCGCTTCCGATTTTTCCCTTCCTTAATGATATTTGTGAAAATCTGAGAAAATCTGAATCGCGCTTTCTCGTCCTTACCGCTGAAACTGCCGCAGGAAAATCTACTGCCGTGCCGATTGCTTTGCTTGAACATTTTGACGGAAAAATTCTGATGCTTGAACCTCGCCGGCTTGCTGCAAGTGCGATTGCGGACAGGCTTTCGGATTTGCTGGGCGAGGAAACTGGCGGAACGGTGGGTTACAGGCTTCATCTTGATTCTAAGGTTTCGGCACGGACCAGGCTTGAAGTGATTACCGAGGCAATTTTGACCAGACGCTTGCAGGCTGATCCGCTTTTGGAAGATGTCAATGTGATTGTACTGGACGAGTTTCATGAAAGGTCAATTCATTCTGATTTGGCACTAGCTTTCTTAAAAGAGACGATGCAGTTACGCGATGATTTGTTTGTAATCGTGATGAGTGCGACAATCGACTACCGCTCGATAGCTGAATATTTAGGGAGCAAGGAAAATCCAGCCCCAGTCATGCAGATTCCTGGCCGTCAGTTCCCGGTTGAGATTGAATACAAGCCGAATCTGAGTGTGGCAGGGGCAATTCTGGAAGAATTAAAAAAAGGTCCCCCACAAGGATGTGGGGAAAAAGCAGAGAGAGAAAATTCTGTTTGCCGTGAGGTGAACAGAATTTTCTCGTCAGAATCGAATCGACAGGATGTCGGTTCGATTCTTGCTTTCCTTCCTGGCATTTATGAAATCCGAAAAACAAAATCTGAGCTTGAAGAAAAACTAACTTCCGATAGTTCTGCTGAAATCTTGATTCTTCACAGTTCAGTGCCTTTGAGTGAGCAGCGTAAGATTCTTCGGCCTTGTACTGTGGATTCTCCGCGCCGCGTGATTCTTTCTTCGGCGATTGCGGAAACTTCGCTCACGGTTCCTGGCGTTACGATTGTCGTGGATTCAGGACTTTGCCGTGTGAACAAAATGAATGTCTCTCTTGGAATGGAACATCTTGTGACCGAGAACGAAAGTCTTTTTAGTGCAGAACAGCGTGCCGGTCGTGCTGGCCGAGTTACTGAGGGAAGATGTGTCCGCTTGTGGGGCGAGCATGATGTGCGGTTGGAGCAGAATCAACCTGAAATCTTGCGTGCCGATTTAACACAGCTTGTGCTTGAATGTGCCGAATGGGGAGCGTGCGAAATCAATAAACTTGACTGGCTTACTCCGCCGAGTGAATCTGCATGGAATGCCGCAAAATTCTTGCTCGAAAATCTTGATTGCCTTGAAACGCACGAAGATTCAAACGGAACGAAATCAACGAAAATTACCGAAAAAGGAAAGGCCGTGTTGAAGCTAGGTCTGCATCCCCGGCTTGCGTGTGTGGCTCTTGCGGGTGGTGCGGAAGCAGTTCTTCCATTTTCAGAATACGCCGAGGCAAGCCCGGAACGACAGAAAATTTTCGTGAATGATTTGAAACGACGACTGAAGGGATTAAATGCTCAAAATCAAACGACTAAGGTTCAAAATTTACCGTCAATTCTCTCAGGCTTTCCAGACAGGCTTGCCCGAATCTCCCCGGAAACACAACCGAACGCTGACCGTGCCGAATATCAGTTTCCGAGCGGGCGAAAGGCATGGCTTAGCCGGGAACTGCTTTCTCAGGCTCGAATTCCATCTTTCCCGGCCTGGCTTGTTGCGCCCGAAGTTGACGCTGGTGAACGGATTGGAAAAATCTATTCTTTTGAAGCACTGTCTGAAAATCAGCCGGAAGAATTCTTGAAGAATCATGCGAAGTCTGAAATTAGAACTGAATTTGTCGGACTAACGAATGGAAGCGATTTCAAAAATCTTTCGGTTCAGAAAAAAGAAATTTTAGCTTATGGTGCGATTATCCTCAAAGAAAAGAAACTTCCGGCAGAGAACGAAGATTTTGCGTTGGCAGTTTGTGACTTGGTAAGCAAAAAAGGTCTGGATTCACTACCAATCGATAGCAAAATTGCAGATTTCCTGCTCAGAACAGAGTTTTATATCAAAAATCAGTCTCAAAATCCTCATTCTGAACAAGTTTCGGCCCCTGAACTGCAAAAAAAGTTCGATTCCCTGGCTCAAAATGCAAAAGAATGGTTACAACCGTTCGTTAGGTCACAAAAAATCAACGCTCAGGATATTTATGACGCGCTTTACTGGTATCTTGATGGAAGCGAAATCGATTCAAAAGTTCCGCTTCAAATCACTTTGCCTAACAATCGGAAGCGAAAAATCAAATATGAAAAAAAGGCAGACGGTGAAATTCAGCCGAGCCTTGAAATCATTATTCAGCAGATTTTTGGCTGTTTTGAAACTCCGAAAATTCTCGGAAAGCCTGTTCTGCTCAAGCTCCTTTCCCCGGCAAGCCGTCCGCTTCAAATCACGGAAGATCTGGAAAATTTCTGGACTGGAGCATGGGTCGAAATCTGCAAGGAAATGAAAGGCCGCTACCCAAAGCACAACTGGGATTACCGAAAACCAGATACAGAAAGAAATTAGAGAATAAAATTCCAAAAAAAATTTGCTTTATATCCACAGCAATATTAAAATAGTCTTTATGGATATGAACGAAAACACAAAACCGCCTAAAAAACAAGGCAAACTGGTCTATTACATTGTTGGTATCACTGTCATCATCGTCGCAGTGTTAACATCTTTGCAGATTTTCGTCGTGACAAACCGGACAAAAAATTCGGTCGCAAGTGAATACGAGGAAAATTGTCTCAAAATTACAGACGCATATTCAAATGTCGTTTCAATGAAACTCAGCGAATACATCAAGCAAATGCGAATGTACACAGAGGCAGACATCACTCAAACCGAAAATCCGGCTGAAATTCAGAGATGGCTCGTAGCTCACGCAAAATCACGCACCCCGGACTTTGATCGAATCGGTTATATTGACTCAAAAGGTGACTTCTACAATGACCAAAACAAAATCACCAATGTCAAAGACCGAGTTTACTTCAAGGCCATCATGGAGCAAGGCAACGACACAAACATCGATGACCCGGTAACTTCAAAATCAACAGGAACCACAATCATTCATGTTTCTCAAGCTGCAAAAGTCAACGGAAAAACAGTTGGATTTTACAGTGCGGTCGTAGGCGTAGACAAACTCACAGAATTCGTAAGGACAATCAAAATCGGAAAAACCGGTTACGCAATTCTTTTTAACAGCGAAGGAGACATTATCTCAACTTCTGCCCCAAACACCGACGAAGAAGGAATAAAATCCATTACTGAGGCAATGCGTCCTGTCACGCAGGCACTTGCTCAAAAACAGAGCGGAGCCACTTGGATTAAATCTGCGGCTCTCGGCACAAAGTATGTCACTTATCAGCCAGTTGAAAACGCGGACTGGGGATTTGCATTCATCATCGATGAAAAACAGGTTTATAACACGGCACAGGAAATCGCAATCACTCTGATTATCGCAGGCGGAATCCTTGGAATCGCACTCGTGCTTGGAATCGGAGCCGGAATCTTCCATTCGCTCAAACCGCTCCTAAAAGTCAAAGCATCTATTGATGAAATTGCTTCTGGAAAGGCCGATTTGACCAAGCGAATTACAGGAGCAGCCGAAAAAGTCAACAACGAGATTGGCGGTGTAGTCAATGGATTCAATAAATTCACCGAGAAACTTCACACAATCGTTTCTGATGTCAAAGATTCAAAAGATGTGCTTGCAGCGGCTGGTGAAGACCTTGATGTGAGTATGCAGGACACAAGCGCATCAATCACACAGATTATCGCAAACATTTCCAGCGTACACAACCAAATCTCAAATCAGGGCGACAGTGTTTCTCAGACAGCCGGTGCGGTCAACGAAATCGCCTCAAATATCGAGTCACTTGAACGAATGATTGCAAACCAGTCTCAGGGCGTAAGCAATGCTTCTTCTGCAGTCGAAGAGATGATTGGAAACATCGCCTCGGTAAACAATTCGGTTGATAAAATGGCGGCTTCTTTTGACTCGCTCACAGAAAATGCCAAGAGCGGTGCCGAAAAGCAAGTCCATGTAAACGAGCGGATTCATGAAATCGAGCAGCAGTCACAGATGCTCCAGGAAGCAAACGCGGCAATCGCAGCAATCGCAAGCCAGACAAACCTTCTCGCAATGAACGCTGCAATCGAGGCGGCTCATGCTGGCGATGCAGGAAAAGGCTTTGCTGTCGTAGCAGATGAAATCCGTAAGCTTTCAGAAACTTCAACAATTCAGTCAAAGACAATCGGAGAACAACTTTCAAGCATCAAGGAATCAATCAATTCCGTTGTTCAGGCTTCACAAGAATCAAGCGAGGCTTTCAATACAGTCGCTGACAAAATCCGTGAAACTGACCAGCTCGTTCGCCAGATTAAGAGCGCAATGGAAGAGCAGCAGGAAGGTTCAAAACAAATCACCTCTTCTCTCCAGTCTATGAACGACAGCACGATTGAAGTCCGCACGGCTTCCGAAGAAATGTCTATCGGAAACAAGCAGATTCTCGACGAAGTACGAAACCTTCAGAACGCAACAACCGTAATGAAGGCCAGCATGGAAGAAATGGCCGTCGGTGCGAAGAAAATAAACGAGACCGGCGCTGCCCTTTCTGAAATCGCTGGAAAAATGAAGAATTCAATCGAACAAATCGGTACGCAAATCGATCAATTCAAGGTATAATAACTAAAGTTTGGGTTCGGAAAGCGTTGGTCATTTTGAAGCCTCATTTTCCGAACCAAGCGAATAACTTTGAATATGAAAAAGATTTTACCATTAACGATTGCCCTTCTAGCTTCTCTCATTCCCGTCTTTTCGCACACACATTCATTGCAGCTTGTGCAAGACGAAGGGCAAAACATCGTCGAACGAATCCATGTTCCACCGAAATTCAAAAGAATCAAAACCGAGCAAAAAAGTTTCGCCGAATATTTACGGAATTTTCCATTAAAGGAAGCTGGCAGCCCGGTTCTTTTATCTAATGGGAACGAAAAGCCAAATCAGGAAGTCCATGCGTGCATTTTTGACATGCCAATAGATGGTGATTTACAGAAAAACTCCCAATCGATAGTTAGGCTTTATGCAGAATATCTTTACAATTCTGGAAAAGAAGGAAAAATCTCATTTCATCTGACAAATGGTGAAATTTGTAAATGGACAGACTGGCTTTCCGACTGTGAAAGAAAACGAAACTTACGAACGGAAGTTGCTTCTGACTTAAAGAAATGGACAAAATATGAAAAACCTGTCAGCAAAAGCGAAAAAGACCAGTTCTTCCGCTCTTATCTAAAAAATGTTTACGCACACACAAGCCCGCTTTCAATGATGGAATACGAGTCAGAGCCGATTACGCAAAATCAAGTGCAAATCGGAGACATTCTTTTTGATTTGAATAAGCCCGGCTTCATTTGCATGGTCGTGGATATCTGCAAAAGCACAGAAACTGGCGAAAAAGCCTATCTACTCGCGCAAGGCAATTCGCCTGCATCAGATTTTTATGTGATAAAAAATCCCAAGCGAGTAAACGATCCGTGGTATCACGAAGAAGATTTTGCAATGCCAGCCCAAACTCCAGAATATGTGTTCCCCAAAGACAGCTGGCGAAGGCTAAAATACTTGAAGTGATTTGACAAAATCCCACCCGCATGACAAACTTTTATATATGAAGACATTTTTTCGATTTTTGCTCGTGACAATCGGATCCGTTCTCTTTTCGTTGAACATCAATACTTTCGTTCACACGGCGGGGCTTTTGCCAGGTGGCTTCACAGGAATCACTCTTCTTTTGCAGGAAGTTTTCGCAAAATTCCTCGGAATCAAAATTCCATTCGCCATTTTTTACTGGGGGCTGAACATAGTTCCGGCAATAATCTGCTTCAAATATGTCGGGAAAAAATTCACGATTCTTTCAATTTGGTCAATAATTTCCGTAGGTTTCTTCACGGACATAATCCCAGGCCTCGATGTCACAAATGATATCCTTCTTTGCACTATTTTCGGCGGAATTATAAACGGAGTTGCAATCAGCTTGTGTCTTTTGGCAGGAGCAACCAGCGGCGGCACTGATTTCATATCGATTTATGTCTCAGAAAAGACCGGCCGTAGCATCTGGAATCATATCTTCATCGGAAATGTAATCGTACTTGCAATTTTCGGACTTTTGTTCGGCTGGAGCCGCGCGCTTTATTCAATTATTTTCCAGTTCGCAGGCACACAGATTTTGAACACTCTCTACAAACGCTACCAAAAATCTACGCTGCTGATTATAACCGAAAAACCTGATGAAATTGTCAAAACCATCCGTGAAACAACAGGACACGACGCAACGCTTTTCAAGGGCGAAGGATGCTACACTGGCCTGGAGCGAAACATGCTCTACACAGTAATTTCAAGCGACAGTGAAGAAAAATTGATTCGCGAAGTCAAAAAGACTGACCCGATGGCATTCATCAACCTGCTGCAAACAAAAATGCTAAAAGGCAACTTCATAATGAAGAAACAAGATTAAAAAAAGGTCGTTCCCGCCGCTTCGCGACGGTCGGGTGTTCCGCACTTCCGCTAACGCTACATTACCGCAAGCGGTAACTAAAGGTGCTCCACCCCCTAACGAGAGGAAACAATGAATTATCAGAAAGAACTAGAAAAAATTCTCGATCAAATTGAAGAAGAAAAAGAAACGACCGTTAGTTTTAAAAAACCAACTCTTCTCCTTCACGCATGCTGCGGCCCTTGTTCATCTTATGTGATTGAATATCTGGCTAAGATTTTTGACATCACGATTTACTATTACAATCCGAACATTCATCCAAAAGAAGAATATTTCCGCAGACTCGAAGAACTGAAGAAATTTCTGGAACGATTTCCAGATGCCGTTAAGAATCAGGTAAAACTTGTTGTCGATGAATACAATCCAGAAGATTATTTTGAAGCAACTAACATCCGTTCGGAAGTTGAATTACAGACCGAGCCGGAAAAAGGCGAACGCTGCCGAAGATGCTATCAGTTCCGAATGAAGCGAGCTTATGAATACGCCTGCAAGGAAGGTTTCGATTGGTTCACAACAACGCTCAGCATAAGCCCGCACAAAGACAGCGAAAAGATTAATGTGATTGGAAGAGAACTGGAATTACAGTCGGTCATTGAGCCAAGCCTGCCTGTCAGCAGACAGGTCGAAATGACAAAGGTAAAAGATTTTTCTGATAAAGCTAAATCATTTGAAAATTTACAGAACGGGGAGCGAAAAACTAACGATAGTTTGAATATCTCCCCACACACAAAATTTCTTCCCTCAGATTTTAAGAAAAAAGGCGGATTTTTACGCAGCACCCAGCTTTCCGAAGAATATGGTCTCTGGCGCCAGGACTACTGCGGATGCGTGTATTCAATGAGAAAATAGCACGCTGCGAATCACTGAGTGGGAGCGTGCTACTCATCAAGTGGCACACTGCGAATCGACGGGTGGGAGCTTGCCACTCACCGAGTTGCACAGTGCGAACCGTCGTGTGGGAGCTTGCCACTCATCAAGTAGCACGGTGCGAAGCGCCAGTTGCGACATAACACGCTTTATGCAGCGCACATCTTGGATTAAAGCCGTTGCCACAAGAAGGACACTTTTCCATTCCAGAATACTCATCGTAAGAAAAAGTTTTTCCGCACACGCCACACATCACGGTATCTTTTTCATCCTGGTGTGTCGTTCCAAAAGGATGATTTTCAAGTTCATCATGGCATTTATAGCAAGCGTAAAATTTCTGGCACACAGAGCATTTATTCGCAATTATGTCCAACACTGAATGATAATGAACGCACCTGCCCTGCTCGTCCATCAATTTTCCATGGATTTTTTCTGGAAGGTTTTTCATGTAAACCATATTATCAAAAAATCAGGTTGACAATCCATATATAAATTCCTATTATGTAAACCAACATCACAAAACAGAGGTTTACAATTAAAAATGGACAAAAAAATCATTCGTTCGGCTGTCGTAGCTTTTTTTGCAGCGATAATCTGCGCCACAAGTTTTTTCAGAATTCCGATTCCAGGACTTGTTTCGGGCATCGTCATTCAGAACGCAATGTGCATTTTAACGGCGGTCGTTTTAGGCGGAATTTGGGGAGCAGCCCCGGTTGCACTTTTCTTTTTCGTCGGCATTATCGGCCTTCCTGTTTTTTCGGGCGGCCAGGGCGGATTTCAGGTCTTGATGAATATTAACGGCGGCTACAGAATCGGTTGGATTGTCGGCGCACTTGTTGCAGGATTGATTTCCGGGATTCCAACAGTTGAAGAAAAGCATATCTCCGCAAAAAATACTGTCAGAATCACGATTGCTGTTTTTGCAGGAATGCTCGCACTTTATCTTCCGGAAATTTTCTATGTAATCGTTTTCAAATCTTCGGAAATGGGAGTTTCAGGAGCAATAAAATTCTTCGTAACGGCTTTCTTCGCTCCGTTCCTTATGGTAGACTTCATCAAAGCTGTGATTGTGGTAATTCTTGCACTCAAGCTCCGGCCTGTCACAGCACAATATCTTTATGACTGAAAATAAAAAACAAGCCGCAATACAAGTCCAAAACATCTCGAAAGCTTATCCTTCATCCGAAGGGAAAAAATCAGCTGTTCGGGATGTTTCTTTTTCAATTGAAGAAGGAAGCGTAACTGTAATCGGCGGTGAAAATGGCTCCGGGAAAAGCGTTTTAATGAACATAATTTCCGGCCTTGAAAAGCAGGATTCCGGCTCGGTCAGCACAATCGGACAAGTCGGACTTGTTTTTCAGGAAGCAGACACCCAGATTCTAGGCGAAACTCCAAGAGAAGACATCGCGTTCGGCCCCAAAAATCAGAAAAAATCAAAATCAGAGATAAAAAAAGCTGTAGAAACTGCCCTTGAACAAACCGGCTTGACCGAAAAAGCAGATTTTCCTGCACGATTTTTGTCCGGTGGTGAAAAAAGACGTCTTGCGGTTGCATGTATGCTTGCAATGGACTTGCCGATTGTTATTTTTGATGAACCTTACGCAAACCTCGATTTTGGCGGCGTAAAACAGGTAAATGCCCTCATCAAAAAACTTCATGAACAGAAAAAGACAATAGTGATTCTTTCGCATGAACTTGAAAAATGCCTCGGCCTTGCAGACAGATTCATCGTTCTTTTCCGCGGCG
The DNA here is from genome assembly GCF_017430385.1 of Treponema sp. Taxonomy (GTDB): domain Bacteria; phylum Spirochaetota; class Spirochaetia; order Treponematales; family Treponemataceae; genus Treponema_D. Next base: position 5,768 of record NZ_JAFRNB010000038.1, on the reverse strand, counting down.
ATAAAGTTTTTGACGGAACTCCAATCGAAGGGCTCAAAGAAGATTTGGAACAATGGAATATCCGAAATCCACTCGTTTCTTACAATAGTGCGGAAGATTTAGTCTGGTAGGAAAGATTTTTATGGCAAATTATTCGGCATTCAGCTATAAACCGGGAAAAACTTTTGTTCATAAACTCCCCTCTCAGCTGAAAATTCTGTTCATCCCGATTTTCAACATAATAATTTTTTCTCTTGACTGGCATGTAGCCGCAGCCTTTATTTTGATTCAGTTTATACTGTTCTGTTTTCTGCGCTTTACATTAAGAGAACAGCTCACGGATTTAACGCCGGTAATCTGGTACGCAATTTTTATGTATCTGATTGGATTCTTTTCAGAAGTCTACATGAAATTCAGCGGGGATTTTTTGAACACAATTTCAGAAATCAAGCCGGCAGATTTATTTTTGGCGATTTTACAAGCCGTAAAAACAACATTCTCAGACGAAAAGACATTGAATTTCGTCGTAAAATTCTGTGCCTGCAATCAAAGCGCGTCTTTAATGTTCAAAACTTCAACTTCGCTAGAGCTAAAGCAGGGAATAGAATCAATCGAAATAAAAATCCGCAAATTTTTGTCATTCAAATGGAAAACAAAAAATGATTCAGAAATCGAACCGAAATTCTCCGTTGTCATCTCGATGTTTATAAATTTTCTCCCAGCCGTCTTCAAAATCTGGAATCAGCTGAAAAAATCCTGGAAAGCCCGAAACGGTAAAAATTCGCTAAGAATGTACCAGGTTTTGCTGCCAGTTTTGTTTTCAGTGGGACTGAAATACGCTGCAAACAGTGCTAGGGCTGTGTGTATCCGGAGGGGGGATTAGATAGAATCATCTAATTCAAGAACCTCTATCACACCTTTACAGATTTTCTGCATATACTTTTTAGGCATCACAGATAATTTCTCAATAAGCGCGAATTTATTAACCGTTGTGACCAAGGGAATTACAACCACGGAGTCTTTTGAAAGTCTAGAATCTTTTTTGGGAACAACAACATTAGGGGTATACCCTGCCAAAATCATATTGCTTGTAAGAGGTATGACGGTACAAGTTGCTATATTGCTTTCGTTGAAGTCATCATTTTGTACAACAACAGCAGGACGCCGATAACCAGCTTCGCTACCAATCGGTACACCGAAATCAACTAGCCAAATTTCACCACGTGTCATCTTTTATCATCTCCCACACGGCAGCTTTTGAAGCATTGCAGGCAAAAGTTTGCTCTTCAATTGGAACTTTTGCATAAACATCATTTATTTGCTTTATGTGCTCTTCTGACGGAGAAAGCGAATTTTTTTCTTCCTCAACTTTCTGCAACACAACGCCTTTATGTAAATTTACGAGACTTTTTAATACTTCAAAAAAAGGAACATCAACATTTTGCATCGTCACCGTCATATATTACCTCCTCGCATTTAAAAATATAACACAACTTTGCGAAAAAAGCATTAAGAAACATTGAGATAAATTAACTGTAAGGAAACTACTGACATTTGTTGCGAGTCTTTTTTTATTTCTTTCTGTTTACGACTTTTACACGGAACGGTATAATTATTTTTATAAAATTCAAACGTATAAATTATTAAGAGGAAGAAACATGTACGACAAGATTCGTAATGATATTCAACAAAAATACTATAAAGATAATTATCCAAACGATGGTCAAAGATTTGTTGCTTGGTATTTGAGAAATGTTTATAACCTAGATGAAGTCGAAACAAAAGATGCTATCGTTGATGGTGCTGGTGATAAACAAATTGATGCCGTTTATATTGATAACCAGGATTGCAAAGTTTATATAATTCAAGGAAAATATTATCAAGGAACGGCAGATGCAGAACCTGTAAGAGAATTGCTTTCATGCTGGACACAAATAAAAGACTTGAAACAATTACAAGAATCAGCAAATACAAAATTAAAGTCAAAAATTCAAGAAATTTCTACAGCACTTCAAGATGATTATGATTTATTTATAGAATTTTTGACGACAGCCACTCTTACCGATTCTGCTATAAATGATTTTAATGTTTTTAAAGAAGAAATGAGTACCTCTGAAACTTTACCTGCAGAACTTGTTCTTGTTGATAGTGAAGTGATTGAAACTCGTTATAATGATACTCTTAATAAAAACCGTCCTTATATTGATCATCAATTTGAACTCGAAACTAATAGGTATATGGAGTTAGACTTAAATGGAACAAAGGCAGTTATTGCCGCCGTTCCATTAAGAGAATGTTTTAAAATACCTGGAATAAAAGATGGTACTTTATTTAGAAAAAATGTTCGTCAATCTTTAGGCACAGGAAATAAAGTAAATAAAGGTATTGCGAATACTCTAAAAAGCAATCCAGAAGACTTTTTCTTTCTCCACAATGGTATTACAGCGATATGTTCAAGTCTAAAATTTGAGAATAACAAACTCATGACAAAAGGCTTAAATGTAGTAAATGGTTGTCAATCATTAAGTACAATATACAGTTCAAGTGAAGCTGTAAGAAATAATACAAATGGATATATTCTTTTCAGATTTTATGAAATTGCAGATGATTTGAAATGCGATTCTATAAGTACCTCAACAAATTCTCAATCTACTGTAAAAGCAAGGGATTTGCGCAGTAACGATAAATCTGTTTTAGCAATAAAAAAATCTTTTGAACAATTCTATTCTGATGGTTATTTTATTACAAAACGCGGAGAACAACCTAATACAGCGAAATACAACACCGCTCATATTTGTAATTTAACAGAGCTTGGAAAACAATTAATTTCTTGGCATTCTCAAAGACCGACAATTGCTTATAGTGAAACAAAGATTTTTGATAAATACTTCACACAACTATTTAAGAAAGATTATGATCCAGAAAATGTTCAAGCTTTACATGAATTGTATGATGAAGTATTAAAGAACTGGCTACCAGAAAATGACAATCCATTAAATTTTAATGAATCATTATTAGCAATGAAAGCTTATGCTCCATACCATCATTTATACGCAATATCTGTTTTTATTGGTGTACTAAATAACATGCCTTCCGATAATGTTCCATCACCAAAAATTGTTTTGAAAAAATTAAAAGAAAGTAATCTTTTAGAAAAGATTATAAGTATGTCTGGAAAAGCCTTAAATACAGGTTTTGAAAGTGCAAATGCTCAAACTGTCACAGAAGGGAAAGTTTTCAGTCCACAGAACTGGATAAAATCAAAAGGAAGTTTAACAAAAATACGAGATGCCATAACACCGATGCTATCAGCTCTAGAAATGGTTGATGGTGGAAAAGAGGTGCTTACAAACTTGCGTATTGGGTTAAAAATGCAATCAAATGATTTCTCATCAAGATGGTCAGCAGATTAAAATTTCCCCGCGTTAGGGATTGTAGCAGCGGCGTTAGCCGTACCGCTTGCGGTATGGAGCGATAGCGGAACTGCGGAAAGCCCGACAGCAAAAAGCAAAACAATTGCTTTGCTTACAGGGCGACATGGATGTCGCCTTGCATTATAAAGACAACTAATTCCGCGACAACCTTTAGGTTGTCGTAACGACAAGGATGTCGCTGAACGCCCTAATAAAAAATAAATTCTAGCCACAAAGGAGCAAAAAATGGCATACAAGATTTTCATTGACGGAAAAGAAGGAACGACAGGTCTCAAAATTTACGAGCGATTTGAGAAACGCACGGACATTGAGATTCTTTTGATTGATGAGGAGAAGCGAAAGGATCCGGCTGAACGCGCTAAGATGATTAACGCTTCGGATTTTACTTTCCTTTGTTTGCCGGATGCGGCTTCTATCGAGGCTGTTTCACTTTGCACTAATCCGAAGGTACGAATTATTGACGCTTCTACGGCTCACCGCACAAACCCGGACTGGGCTTACGGTTTCCCAGAACTTTCTGCTGAGCACCGCGCCCGAATCGAAAAGTCTAACCGTGTTACAGGCCCTGGATGCTATGCTTCGGGATTTGCTTCAATTTGTTATCCTTTGGTCTCTCGCGGAATTATGTCACCTGATTATCCTGTGGTTTGTCATGCTGTTTCCGGCTATTCTGGTGCCGGCAAAAAGGCAATCGCCCAGTACGAAAATCCTGCACGAAATCCGGAGCTTGATTCACCACGTCTTTACGCTCTCACTCAGGAGCACAAGCATCTTCCGGAAATGATGAAGGTCTCTGGTCTCAACTATAAGCCGATTTTCAATCCTTATGTCTGCGACTACTTCCAGGGAATGACTGTCACGGTCTCTCTCCATGCCCGCCTTCTGGAAAAAAAGCTCACCGCAAAGGAAATCGCCGATGTCTTCAAGGAGCATTATGACGGCTGTAAGTTCGTAAAGGCAGCTGACTTCATGGGCGAAGGCATTTTGACCGAAAGCTTTATCCCGGCAAACACTCTGGCCGGAACAAACAACATGCAGATTTTCGTCTGCGGCAACGACGAGCGAATCGTTATAACAAGCCGTTTCGACAATCTTGGCAAAGGTGCGAGCGGTGCTGCCGTTCAGTGCATGAACATCATGATGGGAATTGACGAAGGAACAGGACTGTAACAAGCGGAAAGTTGAAAGTGGAAAACTGGAGGCTCCCCACGCAAGCGTGGGTCGGGCTTTCCGTGGTTCCGCGCTAACCGCGCTCCATTCCTACGCTACGCTTCGCGGGCACTCTCGTTGTCGTGCCCGTTCGAACGGCTTCGCCGCCACTACAATCCCTAGCCCATGAAAGCTCGCAAGAAAGAATAAAATTACATCATTATATCATTTTCTTTACATTACAATTCGATTTCATATTTATCAGTGTTTCGCTGATAAATATGAAATGATAAGCTATCACTTGAATTAATATTCTACAAAGTAACAATAAAGCGTATCGGTAACAATATTATATTCGCAATAACCATAAAAAGGTTGACCTGAATAAGCAAGGTCATTGAGTTTACTATGTATCTCAGGATCACCGCCTGATATTGTACGAAGGTCGATAGCGGATGAACCGTTGTATCTTACTTGATAATGACCTGCTGAATATCCTTTGGCAATTATCCGCATAGGAATCTTAAATAATCTAGGTTCAGGAAGGCTACTATCATTATGAGTTGCTAGCCATTTTAAATCTGCAGGTTTATAATTTGACATGTCACTGGCTTTTGAAGTAGATGCAGATGTAGATGTTCCGTTCCATGCAGCTTCCAACTCGCCGGGATGACTTGCATAAAACCAAATATAAAATCCAACGACAATAACAACACCAATTACAATTCCAACAATTTTTCCTTTACTCATAATAACTCCTTAGAAAATCCTTTCTTTGTTAATGTTCTATGAGAAAATAACTATTCTTTTTGGAAAAAATAATTTACAACAGTCGGTTTTAAAGAGGTCAGAATTCCGCCAGTCCGTAGTGCTATATAACCTTGCTTATTCAAAACCGCACTTGCACCTTTGCTATCAAAGTGAAATACGGGTTTATTATTTTCAACTTCCCATGTAAAAAATATATTTCTTGATACATCGAAATCAACAACACCTTTACCGTTTTCGTAAAGCATAATGTAATTTGGCTTATCTCTTAATGAAGAAAGAGGAATATTTTTATTATTACATAAATTGCAATAACAACTTGAAACAACAAATTTGTTAAGCTGTTTTTCTATAAATTTTATCTAACTCAGCTTCAAATAGTTGAGCTGGAGTTTTATAACCCAATATTTTTCTAGGAAGATTGTTCATCCAGTCTTC
>NZ_JAFRNB010000037.1 GCF_017430385.1 Treponema sp. | reverse complement strand
CGGCAACATTGCGGGTGTCGAAGTGGCTCAAGTCGATGCTTGTCAACTTTTCACAAAGCACGAACATTTCACTCATGTTCGTCACACTACTCGTGTTCAGGTATTCGATACCGTTGATGCCCTGCTGCAGCATAGAGATTGCCTTTGCGACCTTTTCAGTGTTGTCCGTGTTCCAGCCAAAGACCTTTACGCTTCCCAAGCCACGGTCACAAACCCACTGATTCAAAAGCGCGCTTGGCTCCTCGCCTGCCCAACCGAACATAAAAATCTGGGCAAGCATTTCCTCGTCGGTCATTTTTGAGATTAAAAAATCCGCAAGTTCCTCGTTCGGGTAATCGCTCCAAAAGTTTGCGTCCGAAGGAATTGAAGAAACCCGGTTTGCTTTTTGTGCAGAAAGTTCAGAATTAAAAAAAACGACAGATAAACAAAATAAAACAACAGAAACAAACTTTTTCATAAAACTCACAAAACTGAACGGCAAAAATATGTAAATCGGCGACCGTTCGTTTTATTTTACCAAATTTCAAATATTTTTTCTATTGGACTAGACAAAGTTCGCGCTTTTGTGTATATTATTATCACTTTGGCGTCTTATCCAAGCGGTAAGGAAGCGGTCTGCAAAACCGTTATGCAGCAGTTCGATTCTGCTAGACGCCTTGCAAATTGTGAGTCGCTTTCGGGCGACTCATTTTTTTGCCTTCCGGGTCTTACAAGCTATAGGGAGCGGCGCTGCGGAGCAGGGCAAAAACTCACGAGGTGAGTTTTTAGCGAGTCTCCCGGAGAGCTGTGCTCGTAGGGGCTGGGATCCGTTAAAATATACAGAGGGGGAAGTCTCCCCCTCGCTCCAAAGCCAAAGGCTTTTCCGCTACCCCTTCTCCTAAGGGACTTCGCCCCTTAAAATCCCCGGATAATTACATGCGGTTCAGGCACAAAGTACGCAGAGAGCGTTCAGTTATTAGAAATTTCTCCGTGCGCTCCATGCCTACGCAACACAGTTGCTTCGGAGAATCGCTAAAATTGCTTTGCAATTTTTTAACGCTCCCTATCTGTGAGATTTTTTTCTACCAGGGGTCGCTCTCTATTTACGGCCTAAGATTCGGTGCCAGTTTCAAAATCAGTTCCACGGCCTGCTTACGGACTTCTTCGCTTTCAAAAAGAACCTGAGTTTCCTTGTTGTTTTTCAGAATAATTCTCAGAGTTTTAAAATCTACCTGCGTGGTTTCCGGGTCATTTTCGTAGGAAAGTGTCGGCAATGAATAAATATCGCTCCATAAAATGGCTTCTATGCCTGAAATGAGCATGTTCTCGTAAATGCCGGCCTTCCCACAGCCGCCAGCTTCCCTTGCAGCAAGTTCAGCCGCAAATAAAGCCGTACCAAGCAAAATGATGTTCACGAACCAGGAATAATTGCGGAGCGGAACCACGAGAATCAGAATAAAACCAGCAACGGCAATCGCAATCCATTTTTTTGATGAAGCAACTTTGAGCGGCATGAGGCAAGAGCCGGCCTGAGCAAAAATCTTTTTGCGGCGGTGCGGGATTGAGCATAAAATTCCTGCGTAGCCCAAAAGAGCCGCGCCGAGCATTGAAAAGTAAGCAATTTGAATTATTGTCATTTTTGATTCAACCACAATGTTAAAGTTTTTCGTGCGCTCTCAAAAGCAAGCGGCACATCTTTTAAATCTTCTTCGCTTTTAATTGAAACTTCCTCAAATCCAAGGACTTCGCCTTCCTGCGCGTGAAGCTCTGCGTTCGGCGGCAAAATGGCTTCAAAAAAGATGTCACATGTTTTGTAGCGGAGATTTTTGTAATCGTAAGTGTTCGGGAAACTTGCGATATATTTTACAGAAAGCGGCTCAACGCCAATCTCTTCCCTGCACTCGCGGAAACATGCTTCTTCGGCAGTTTCGTCCGGGTCAATAAAACCGCCCGGCAAAGCCAAAAATCCTTTGCGCGGATCCTTTGCCCTTTTTTCAAACAGGATTTTCCCCTGCGCGTTCTGAATTACAAGCCCGACGGCAGCCGCGACATTGTTGTAGAGCGTATAGCCACAGTCGTCGCACTTCCATTTGCGCATATTTAGATTCTGGATGTTCTTTCCACCACAATTCGGGCAGAAATTGAAATCGTTCTGCATAAATTCCTCGACAATTTTAGTAATACAAGATTTTATAATCAGCAAAAGTTGCGAATCCACAGTTCTGGTAGACAGCAATTGCAGCGGCATTCACTTTTTTGACGAAAAGCACGATAGTTTTTCCTTCTTTTATGAAACGCTGGGTCAAAGTTTTTACGAGATAAGTTGCGACACCTTTGTTCCGGAAGTTTGAATCAGTGAAAATGCCACCGAGCTGAATGCAGTTTTCGCCTTTTGCGTTGATAGCAGCCTTTGCGATGACCCGGCCTTTGTATCGGAGCGCGAAAACTTCACCAGCCTGCAAAGACCGCCGGAGCAGGATTCGGCAATTTTTTTCGTTGAAATCTTCTTTTTTAACCAGGACTTCCTCGATTTCGTAATCTTTTTGGATTGGGAAAAGCGCGTCAAAATCAGAATCCTTGCAGTCAAAAATCTGACACTCGGAAAGGAAAGTGCGTTTTTTGGGATCAACCTTTTCTTTTTGAGCAGCAGCCTCTGCCGCAGCCTGATTGAATTCCATTAGCGCATATTCGTTGCGGATTTTTGGAACAGTGCCTAAAAGCTGAAGGAGGATTTTGGCGATTTCGTCCGTGTATTTTTGCTCGCCGATAATGCTGAACAATTTTTGTGGCTTTACAACCGAAAAATATTCCTGAATTGTAGGGAGAACGACATCGCTTTCGAGACAGTGAAGGATTTGCCCGCCATGAGAAATGGAAAGCACGCCCCAGATTGTATTACGCTCATCAAGAATATAGAGGATTTTTGTGTCTTTTTTGAGAAAATGATCTACCAATGAGACATTTTTATGCTCGTTTATAAGGAGAAAATCTAAAACTTGCTTACGAACCTGCATAAAGCCTGGCCCGTCTTCGTTAATTAATTCAAAAATCAGCATTCTCGAATAAAAATTATATCATATTATTGGAGAATTTGCAGATTTTATTTGAATAAATGACGAAATTTCTTTATTTTTATAGAAAGCAAAAAGACATCTCCGCTACGGTTGGGGTGCATAGGAGCATTTATGGAAATCGCAAATCAGAAGATGGTAAAAATTCATTACACGCTTAAAGATGTCGAAGGAAATCAGCTCGACTCATCTGTTGGTGGTGAGCCACTTGAATACATGCACGGAATCGGCTCTCTCATTCCAGGCTTGGAGCAGGAACTTACAGGCAAAAATCCGGGAGACAAATTCCATTCAGAAATTGAGCCAGCTTTGGGCTACGGCGAATACGATGAAAAATTGGTCGCAGAAGTTCCACGAAGCCAGTTCGACGCAAATTTCCCGATTGAGGTCGGCCAGCAGTTCCAGGCAGATACAGCTACAGGCCCGATGATTGTAAAAGTCACAAAAGTCACAGATGACAAAATCACTGTTGACGGAAATCACGAGCTTGCAGGCAAAAAACTCTGCTTCGATGTAGAAGTAGTTGACGTGCGCGATGCAACCGAGGAAGAGCTTGAGCCATTCGTAGGCGGCGGCTGTGGTGGTTGCGGCGGCGGATGTTCATCATGCGGAAGCAGTTGTGGAGGATGTTCAGGATGCGGAGAGTAAACTGCCGCATGGACGCGGCGCAAAGCAAGATGACCGCAAGAATTTCTGTTTGCAGAAATTCTTGTCACGACATGGATGTCGAAGGATGCGGTGAATAATCAGCCGGACGGAAGTCGCAAAATGTTGCAGGAAATTTGCCGCACGGATGCGGCGCAAAGCGAGATAACCGCAAGAATTTCTGCTTGCAGAAATTCTTGTCACTGTGGAAAGTAGGCAACAAAGCAAACAATGTCTGTTAATCAAACAAATTTGCCACATGGGTGTTTATACATCATGCGGCACGGGCGCACGGATTGGAATGTTCTCAAAAAATTGCAGGGGCGCACCGACATTCCTTTGAACGAGGAAGGCCGGGCGATGGCAGAAAATGCACGGCTCGAATACGCGGATGTGCATTTTGATGTCTGCTATTGCTCCCCGCTCGTCCGTGCGCGCGAAACTGCCGAAATCGTTCTCCGCGGTCGAGACATCCCGATTATTTTTGATGACAGGCTCATCGAAATGTCGTTCGGAATTTACGAAGGTGTCGAAAACGCCTACAAAAATCCCGACTGTCCGATGATAAATTTCTTCAGCGCGCCAGAAAATTATGTTCCGGGTGAAGGCGGCGAGAGCTTCGACGAGCTTTTTGCCCGAACAGGCAATTTCTTGCACGAAGTCGTGGAGCCAAAACTGGCCGAAGGCAAAGATGTTCTTATCGTAGGCCACGGCGCCATGAATTCAAGCATAATCTGTCAGGTAAAAAACATCCCGCTCGCACAGTTCTGGGAAGCCGGAATTGAAAACTGCAAGCTCAAACAGCTGTGCTAGGTAGGGAGCCGGTCGCCGAAGGCGAAAAAACTGTGAGACAGGTTTTTAGGCGAGTCTCGGCGAAAGCTAGGCTTGAGCCGCGGGAGACCGCTAGGGATTGTAGTGGCGTAAGTTGCCGAAGGCAATGGAGCGCGGCTAGCGCGAAACCACGAAAAGCCCGACCGTGCGGCACGCACGGTAGCGCCCAATATCTTTTTACTGTCATTAAAATACAAATTCATAGCACAATCTTTTCTTGCGAAACAAATAAACTTGACTTATACTTCTTAGAAACGTACAATCCGCTTTTTTGCGGAAATAAGGAGATATAAAAAATGGCAAAAGTAGTTACTTTTGGTGAATTGATGCTTCGCATCCAGCCTGCAGATTATTACCGTTTCGTACAGGTTGATTCTATGACAACAACTTTCGGTGGCGGTGAGGCTAACGTTTCTGTTTCTCTCGCTAACTATGGAAACGAGTCTTATTTCGTTACAAAACTCCCGACACACGAAATCGGACAGGCTGCCGTAAACTCACTCCGCAAATACGGCGTTCACACAGAGTATATCGTTCGCGGCGGTCCGCGCGTTGGTATCTACTACAACGAGAAAGGCGCTTCACAGCGTGGCTCAAAATGT
>NZ_JAFRNB010000036.1 GCF_017430385.1 Treponema sp. | reverse complement strand
GCCCTTCCAGCCCTCGAAGAATTTTTCAAATCGGATTCCGTAATTCAGTCCGTACAGTCAATCAAAACGCTCAGCGGCTTTGAAATTGTTGCTGCAATCTTCATTCTTTGGATGGCGCGTCGTTTTTTCGCATCAATTTTCGACTCGATGCAGAATATTTTTCATACACAGGTCAGGCGAAAAGCCCTGTTAAATCAATTCCTTACATTTGTCACGGAAATCATCGTCGTTCTTGTTTCATCGGCAGTCGTTTTCGCATACATGTCGCTCCAGACACTTTCTTCTATTGAATTCCTAAAGCAGATTCCGCAGCTCAATTTTTTGTACGAAGGAATTCTTTCCGGCGACCTGATTAAAATTCTTCCAAACATCATGTTCTTTACAGTCGTCACGATTCTTTACAAGACGGCATCGGGAACAAAACCAACAATCTGGCTGTGCATGGGCACAAGTCTTCTCTGCACATTCTCCTTCTGGGTATTCCGAATCATCATGCACGCTTTTTTGAATGTCGGTCAGTACGATTTGATTTACGGCGTTCTCGGTCATGTCATCATTCTTTTCATGGATATTTTTTTCTTCTTCATGTTCTTCCTGATTTTTGCTCAGTTCATCTATGTCGTTCAGTTTTTCGACGAGCTTCTTCTGGGCGAGCTTTACCTTCTTCCGAAAATCGAGCAGAAAGGCATCGGAGCAGAAATCAAAAGGGCATTTTTTATCCGCCCGGATTTTCTCATCGCAAAAAATAAAAGCAATGTTTTCTCATACAAGCCCGGCGAAATCATTTTCAACAAGGAAGACGAGGAAAATTGCGCGTACTACATAATCAAAGGCAGCGTAAAACTGATTCCAGAAATGGAGCTTCCAGAAGTTTATGCTCTCGTGCACAGAGGTGAATTTTTCGGCGAAACTTCATGCATTTTGGAGCAAAAACGTGATTTCACCGCAATGACGGCGATTTCAACAAGAATCATCAAAATCGAAAGCGAGCGGTTCCGATTCCTAGTTCACCAAAATCCAGAAGCCGCAAAAAAAGTCCTCAAACAAATCAGCCCATATTTTTAATGTGGGCGTGCCCTAGCCTTCGCAGCATAGCTGCTCGGAGACTCACTAAAAACTCGTCTCACGAGTTTTTGCGGCAAGCCGCCGTTCGCTAGGTCAGGCTTTTCGGGGTTCCGCTATTCGCTCCATTGCCTTCGGCAACAGCTTCGCTGCCCCTACAATCCTTCACGCTTTGCTTTCCTGTGGTTTTTTTTTCTCCTTTTTGCTATAATTTCAGCATATTTTTTGGGAGAATTTATGAATCGTTCTAAAATCGTCGTTCTTGACTTTGGTTCGCAGTATGCACATCTTATCGCAAAAAGATTCCGTGCAATGGGATATTATTCTGAAATCGCACTTCCTTCCGCAGATTTGAGCGTTTTTGAAGGTGCAAAGGGCGTTGTTTTTTCAGGCGGACCTTCTTCGGTCTATGAAAAAGATGTTCCAGAGTTCAACGCAGAGATTTTCGGCTTAGACCTGCCAATTCTAGGTCTTTGTTACGGTCATCAGCTCATGGCACATTGTCACGGCGGCAAGGTCGGTAAGGCTGATGTCGGCGAATTCGGCTTTGCAGAACTTGAATTGAATGATTCTGGCAAATCTTCCCCGCTTTTCAAAGGCGTCTCTCCAAAAACACAGGTTTGGATGAGCCATCAGGACGGAGTTTTGTCACTCGGTGAAGGATTTGAAGTAATCGGAACAACAAAAGACTGTCCTTTCGCAGCAGTCCAGAACCTTTCTAAAAAACGATTCGGCTTGCAGTGCCACTGTGAGGTCAAGGACACTCCAGAGGGCAACAAGATTTTCAAGAATTTCGCAGATATTTGCGGCATGGAAGTAAACTGGGATGAAGACACGGTTCTCCAGCACATTCTCGACACAATCAAAAAAGATGCAAAAGACAAAAATGTGCTTTTATTCCTCTCAGGCGGTGTTGACTCAACCGTAGCATTCGCGCTTTTGAACAAAGCTCTCGGTCAGGAGAGGGTTCTCGGTCTTCACATCGACAACGGCTTCATGCGAAAGAACGAATCAAAAAGCGTTGCAGAAAGCTACAAAAAATTCGGATTCAACAATTTCATCGTCGAGGATGCGAGCGAAAGCTTCCTCAATGCAATCAAAGGCCTCACTGACCCGCAGAAAAAGCGAATGGCTGTCGGCGAGAACTTCATCACAGTTCGTGACCGCGTTGTTGCGGCTCAAAAACTCAACGAAGACGACTGGATGCTCGCTCAGGGCACTCTCTACCCGGATATCATCGAGTCGGGCGGAACAAAAAACAGCCACACAATCAAAACACATCACAACCGCGTTGACGGAATCCAAAAACTCATCGCAAAAGGTCTCATCATCGAGCCGCTCAAAGATTTGTACAAGGACGAAGTTCGCGCAATGGGTAAAAAGCTCGGCCTTGACGACCAGCTTGTAATGCGACATCCGTTCCCTGGCCCAGGTCTTTCAATCAATGTTCTCTGCTCTGACGGCAATTTCACAGAAAAGGACAAAGAAGAGCTTGTAAAAGCACAGGACGAGCTGAACAAAGTCACAATCGACCAGTTCTGCGCTGATTGCTCGGCATCAATGAGCCGATCAGTTCTCCCGGTTCGCTCAGTCGGTGTTCAGGGTGACTTCCGCACTTACCGATTCCCGGCATGTCTCACATTCAAAAGTGAAGGCGATGGATTCTATCACATTCCTCATATCCGCGAAAAGGTCGAGGGAGCATCTTCTTCAATCACAAACGGAGCAACATACCTTAACCGCACAGTAATCAAATTATATCAAAAGCCAAGTCTCAAAGATGAGGACTTGAAATTGCAGGAAGGTTATTGTGACCGCCGCCGGCTTGACCAGCTCCGCGAAGTTGACAACATCGTTCTCACAGAGCTTCACAAGAACAATCTTTACAACTCAATTTTCCAACATCTCACGATTGATTTGCCTTACGCATCAACAAAAGAAAACGCAAGCTTTGTTTTGCGCCCTGTCTGCTCAGAAGATGTAATGACAGCCCGCTTCGCATGGTTCCCGATGGACATTTTCAAAGAAATCGTCCACAAGATTGCGGAACTTCCGTTCGTTGACGCACTCTACTTCGACGCAACAAACAAACCACCAGCAACATTCGGCTGGGAATAAAAAAAGCTAGCTTTTTTTCTATTCTTGGTGTAAAATACTTAATATAGAATTAAGGGAGTTCCTCATGGCAGATGCAGACAAATCTATTTATGGCCGCAAAGTTTTTTTCATCAATCCTAGCATGAACTTTGAAAGTTCAGTCATCGATCGATTGCGACTCATGGAATACGAAGTTTACTCAATCGATGATTACCGAAAAGCAAAGCCTCTTCTCCGAAAAAACTCTGATTCAATCTGTTTTTGTATTATTGAATCTCAGCTTTCTCTAAAAGGCTGGCACAATTTTATCAAATCTTTTGAAACAGAAAATATCTTCAAGCCTCTCGACATGGGCGTAATCATGCCTACTCTTCCAGAAGAAAAAAAGGCAAATTTCATCGCCGGCTTGCAGCTTGATGCCGGTGTTTTGATACAGAATCAAGATCAGGAAACTCTTTTCCACGAAATCGTAAAGTCTATGGATGCTATGAACGCAAAAGGTATGCGTAAGTATGTCCGAGCAAACTGTCTCAATGAGCCTCAGGCAGATCTTCTTTGGCTTAAAGACAACCGCATGTTCAAGCTCAAGATTATCGATATCAGTGCTGTCGGTATCGCAGCAAAGTTGTCAACTGGTCAGGCAAACGCCGTATTCATCAATCAGGTTATCGAAGGTGTAACGCTCAATCTCAAAAGCACACAGGTTGGAGTTGACATCAAAATCACAGCCATCAAGTCGGCCGGTGACTTCCTTCTCGTTGTCATCATGTTCGACACGACGACAACGCCAGATGCAATCAACAAAATCCGTGCTTACATCGCTGAAAACTTGCAGACAACATTGCGATCTTCCATCCGTAACAGCGATTTGGACCGCACCGACTACGAAAAGCTTGATTGCTAAGTCCTAAAAATCATATTTCGCAAGATTATTTTTGCCGTCCACGATAATCCACTGGGCGGCATTTTCTTTTGCAACAGGAAGCAGATATTTTTTGTATGCCGCAATCACCTGCTTTGAAGAAACAGCCTGCACCTTGTCGGCACGCGAAAGGAATGTTTTTTCATTTCCCCAATATTCCATGCTCGAAATTACATTTGAAGCAACTCCGGCCGCAGTCTGAGAAGAACTGAAAATTGAAGAAATATATTGATTCTTGAACTGATCAAGTTTTTTATCAATCACTGTCTCATCATAAGAAAGAATCGTGTCATAAATCAGTTTTTTAAGATTTTTCTTTTCTGTGGCCTTGAAAACCTCAAGCACGCCGGCAAATTCCTTTCCTCCCAAAACTCCAGTTCCCAAAGAATAAGCCGCTCCCGCCTTTTCGCGCACCTGTGAGAAAAGCATGTCATCAAGGTACATGGTCGCAAGAGCATAAGGAATATAATCATCATCCGTTCTTGAAGGGCATGAGAAAACCCCGGCAATATAACCTGTGTCCCCGGCCTGTTCGTTCGCAATCTTCACAGCCTTGTTTTCAATAGAAATCTTTGGAATTTTTGGAGCCGAATAAGCCTTTTTAGGGATAGTTCCGAATGATTTTTCGAGTTCCGCACTAAAATCCTTAATAAGCTCCGGGCTGAAACTTCCGACAACGGCAATTTTCATTCTCTGGGCATTCAAAAGATTCTGGTAAAATTCTTTTACGCTGCTAAACTTAATATTTGCAAGGGAATCCTCGGTGATTGAAGCACTTGATTCATAAGGATGACCTTTGAAAACTGATTTTCTGATTGCAGTTCCAAGTGCGCCTGAAGGATCGGCCTTTTTTGAGGCAATAGAACTTGCAGCCTCGGTCATTTTCTGATTGAAGTCAGTCTCCGAAAAAGCAGGATTCATCATGCAGTCTGTAAAAAGTTCAAGAACAAGCGACAAATCCCGCTGAATGCAGATAAAGCCAGCAGTCGCAAAATCCTTGCCCGAACCCGAATTCAAAGAAAAACTCTTTTCATATTCCAGCTTCTGAATGGCAGAATACGGATATTTTTCAGAACTACGAAGCATCAAATCAAGGGTCAAGGCTTCAATTCCGCTTTTATCATTTGAAATCAGACTCGTTCCGCCCTCAAAAACAAGTTCCAGAACGACAATTTTACTTCCACGATTCTGCTTGAACACAACCGGGATTCCGTTTGAAAGCTGCGTTTTTGAGAATTCCTCGGCCGGAGACAAATGTTTTCCCCCGACATTCCCGGTCGAACCGCACGAAACCAAAAGCACGAAAGCAAGGCAAAGAATCACGCCCTTAAAAAATCTATTTGTTCTGTTAAAGCTCATTTTTATTCCCCGTTATTTTATTCTGCTTAAATCCTGCCAGAAAGCATTTTTTGCCGTGATTTCCTCATAACCGTTACTCAAGAAAGAATTCTTGTATTTTTCCCAAATTCCAGGACTCACAGTAACAAGAAGCACGCCAGATTTTCCCTGGATGTACTTCTGAACAAAATCAACGACATCATCTTCGGTCACTTTTGCGATATTATTGTCATAAGAGAAAAAATAATCCGCGCCACAGCTCGACCAGAAAAATGAAAGTGATGCAAGTATTCCCTTTGCCGTCTCAGTCTCATAAATTCTGTCATCTTCAAGCTGCTGAATCACGAAAGAAATGCTTTTTTCCTTAAAGAATGAAGATTTATCCAGCATTGCAGGAACAGCCTTTTTCTTAAGGACCTCAAGGAATTTGTCGGATTTTTCAGCAGGATTAAGTTCCCCGCCGCCAAAATTTCCGTTCAGCATCGCACCATAAAATCCGATGAGACCGCTCGCCCTTCTCGTCGGATAAGAAGCCCCTATATAATCACTTTCAGGAATCCCCAGAGATTTTTCCGAGACAAAAGTTGCCGCAAAAACACCGTTCGGGTCATTTACAAGATTTGTCCATACATCCGCAGGATAAGTATCAGCTGAATCAGTCTCACCGTCAGGCCCACGAAGATAATAACCGATTTGAATCATATTATCCGAGCTGCCATTGTTCACGAAGACCATTTTTTTGTCATGGTGAAGAGGACTTTTTGACTCAACAGGCTCAAATTTCGTAATTGTCCGTGGATTCTGCCAGTCAGAGTAAATTTCTTTCACATATTGAAAGATTTCCTCATGCTCGACTTTTCCACCGACAAAAATCGCGGAATTTGCAGGAATATAATATTCTTTCTGAACTTTCCGCAAGTCATCGGCCGTCGCATTTTTTACAACAACCGGGTCGCCCGAAGGACTAAGACGCCACGGAGATTTCGGGAACATAGTCTTGAACAGAGCCGCCGAGCGAATGTGAGCAGGATCGGTAAAATCCGCGTTTATCTCCGCAAGCACGACCGCCTTTTCATTCTCAAGCTCCTTTTCATCGATTTTTGGCGTGCGGATTGCATAAGACCAGAACTCAAGACCTTTCCGAACCTGTGATGAAGGAAGCGTAAAAAAATAATTCACGCGGTCAATTCCTGTCGTTCCGTTCTCGCCAATCCGTCCCATCTCATTTGCGGCATCAGTGAAAGCATCCTGATTCTCATATTTCGCGTTTCCCTTGAAAAGCATGTGCTCATAAAGGTGAAAAAGCCCTGCATTTTGAGGCGTTTGGGTGACAGCACCGGCCCGCACAGCAATTTCAATGTATGCGAGAGGCGCAGAATCGTTCTCAGCCACAAAAAGCTCAAGACCGTTCGGAAGTTTGTACCGATAAAGCCCCGCGATGTTTGTAGACTGAGCGAAAGCAAATGTGAGAAAAGAAAAAACAACTAAAAATAAAAATTTCTTTGTTTTATTCATAATTCGCGTCCATGCGGGTCTCTACTGGTTCAATGCAGAAATTACAGCCTGAACACCAGCCTTTCCGACGTTTGATGACTTACCGACGCCCCATTTCTGAGAACCGTCTGTAAGCGTAATCTGGACGTAAGCCACGGCATAAGTGTCACTTCCCTGACCAACAGAGTGCTCATGGAAAGCAGAAATATTGAATTCTGGAACTGGAGTACCTTTAAGAGCGGCAACAAATGAATCCAACGGACCGTTTCCTTTGCCACCGATTGAGAATTTAACGCCGTTGTAGTTGACTACGCCACGAGTTGAGACATGCTCGCTTTCATCATGACCTTCAAGCTGAGTTGAGGCAAGGTCAAGCACTTCGAGCGGCCGTTTTTTGCCGAGCCACTGCTCCTCGAAGAATTTGAGGATTTCTTCCGGCTGAAGCTCACGCTGTGCGGCATCGCTCTTTGCTTTGATAAGGTCGCCGATTGCAGGCTGCATTGCCTTTGGAATTGCATATCCGTAGTTGTGCTCCAGGATAAAGCTTGAACCGCCCTTTCCGCTCTGAGAGTTGATTCGGATAATGCCCTCGTATTTTCGGCCGATGTCGTGCGGATCGATGAGAAGATAAGGAACATCCCAGATTGCATCTTCAGGCATTTTTGCGCGGGCTGCGAATCCTTTTGCAATCGCGTCCTGATGACCGCCAGAAAGAGCCGTGTAAGCCAAACCGCCTGCATACGGAGAGCGAGGATTGATTTCCATCTTTGTGTATTCCATGTAGCTGTCGGCAATGTCCGGGAGATTCGAAAAATCAAGCTGTGGGTCAACGCCTTCGCTGAACATATTGAGTGCCACAGTAACGATGTCCAGGTTTCCTGTACGCTCACCGTTGCCGAACAAGCAGCCCTCAACCCTGTCTGCACCCGCGAGTAAGCCAAGCTCACAAGAAGCGACGCCTGTTCCGCGGTCATTGTGGCAGTGAGTTGAAATAAGGCAGCAGTCACGGTGAGAAATCTTTGCGGCAAAATATTCTATTGAATCTGCGTAGATATTCGGAGTGTAACATTCAACGGTTGTAGGAAGGTTGAAAATGATTTTGCTCTCTTTAGACCAGCCCCATTCGTTGCCCACGGCCTCACAAATTTCGATAGCGTAGTCAATTTCAGTCATTGAATAGCTTTCCGGGCTGTATTCAAGGCGAATGCGATTGCGCTCTTCCTCACTCAAATCCTTCATGCAGTCTTTGATAACTTTTACGCCGTCAACAGCAATCTTGATGATTTCTTCTTTTGTTTTGTTGAAAGTGTATTTTCGCTGAGCCGGAGAAGTTGAATTATATATATGGAAGATAACGCTTGGCGCACCCTTAATACATTCCATTGTGCGGCGGACAAGTTTTTCGCGCGCCTGACAAAGAACCTGAATCGTAACATCACTTGGGATGCGGTTTTCATCAATGAGGCGGCGGATAAAATCATATTCCGTATCGCTTGCAGAAGGGAAACCAATTTCGATTTCCTTAAAGCCCAATTTTACTAGGAGTTCAAAAAAAGCAAGTTTTGTATCAATACCCATCGGGTCAATCAAAGCCTGATTTCCGTCACGAAGGTCAACAGAACACCAGATTGGTGCTTTTGTGATTCGTTTTGAAGGCCAAGTGCGGTTCTCAATTGGAATCGCAGGAAATGCTTTGTACTTTTTTGCATTCATTTTGATGCTCCTTAGTTATTAAATAAAAAAAAGACCTGCTGCCAAAAGCAACAGGTCTTGTAATTTGAAATATAAAAACTACACCACCACGCCTTTGGCTATCTTGAGAGAAAATTAAGCAAAAGTAGTAGTGAAAGTCTTAACATAATCTTAGTATCTCTTTTTTAGGCATTTTAGTCAAGAGTATCAAAAAACTCAAAATGACTTCAAATCAGAGAAAAGGGATTTTACTTTTTCTTCGAAGGCCGCAGTTTCCTTCTTCATGTCAAGAATAAACTCATTGTCCGTGATTCCACCAAGGACGGCATCCATTTCGCGGGCATTTCTGAAAGTCTGCATACGGAATTCATCATCAAAATCCTTCATGCGGGAAATGAGGGTCGCGTTGTACATATCCTGGTTTGCAAAAAGAACATCCTCAATGATTCCGTCGAAAATTTTTCGGTTGAATTCTTCAAGCGGCCTGGAATAAAGTTTTTCAAGCAGATTCAATGCGTAAGCAACTTTATATTCTTCGTACTTCTTCTGACACTCATCATAAAAATCATGGACTTTTTCCCAGGAATTCACGGATTCATTTTTAATCAGGCCGAAAAGTTCATTAAGCTTTTTTTCCGGCAGAATCTGACCGCCAACATTCACCCACTCAGAAAAAAGCGGCTTCTCTGAAATCTTAAAAATATCCTCGCTAGAAAGCCATTGTTTGCCATTTCTTTCGCAATAATCGCAAAGTGTGCGCACAGCAAAATATTTTACGATACGACGATAGGCCTTGTATGCTTTTGCAGGCTTAATGATGTTCGCGCCGAATTTTTTCTGCGCTGACTTATCGACAAGGGTAAATTCTTTATCAGGATTACGGTGGAGAAAATTTTTTGCAATAATATAAAGTTCGGATTTTGAATCAGCAGAAAGTGCAAGAGAATCTTTTTGCAAAAGAAGATAATCGCCTGTAAGCTCAATTATTCTTCGCAGAGCCTTTTCAACTTCCTGAATCGTGTCCGGAGCAAGAGGATCCGTCTCAATGTTCTGGATTTTTATAACTCGTTTGTCGCGTTTTTCAAATTTAGCCTTGTTCCGGGCAACGGCATACATATTGTACATAAACCAATAAGCCGGAATAATCGTAATCGGCTGGCAAGGTCCATTGCTTGCAATCAGAGAAAAAGGATAAGTGATATTAAGCTCATGCTGATAGCTGCCCTTAGAAATGAGTGTAAAACTTGCAAATCGGGAATTATGCTTAAAGTCAGAACAAAGTCCCGGCCAGAATCCACGCCCAGCATACATTTCGCCGTCAGCGGCACGGGAATTATGATTTGAGCCGATAGTTGCACCCGAAGCAATATTACTCTGCCCCCCGACCATAGAAGCAATCAAGAATGAAGAATTATGGTGCTGCTCATGGAACGGGAAAATCAGATTGTTCAAAATTTCACAGCAAGAAACGGTTGAATTATCGCCCAAAATTGAATTAAGCAATCTCGCGCCATACTTCAGCTGGCAGTTCCGTCCGATAACAAAGCGTACAGCAACAGCTTGATAGAAAACACGAGAACCGAAGCCCAAAATTCCATTCACCATCTCAACACCTTCACCAATCTGGCTAGGCTCATCTTCTGAAGATAGAATAGTGATATTTTTGAGCTTGAATGCCCCCTTAATGTAAGTACAAGCACCGATTTTTGCATCTTTCAGCAAAGTCGTGTTTTTTATAACGACATCTGTATCAGTAATGCCATAAGTATTAAGCTCTTTCGGGAACTGATTTTCTGTTATCTTCAAAAGCCGTTTTTGAAGCCGAATATCATCCCGGTATTTTGCCCAAATGTAAGCATCAGCAGGAATCATGTTCTCAAAAGCAAGAACCGCACGGCCATCATTTTCATTTCCTACCCCGATCCAAATTCGGTTAGACTCAGGCTCATCTTTTTTAAGCACGCCGTTTCCAAACTTAGAATGATTAGTACAGCTCATTTCATCAATATTGAAAAGAATGTTTCTGTCACCAATCTTATAGTTTGAAAGATAATGCACATTGCGTACGACACAATCATCACCAACAACCAAATTTTCGAGATACGAATCGTAAAGGCCTTCACACAGCGCAAGATCATGATATTTCAAAGTTGATGGAGAAAGAGAACCAATCACAAGGAAGCCGTTGATTTCGCATCCAGACACAAGGCTAGCATCAAAATATTTTTCATCAACCCAAACATTTTTCCAGGATGAATCTGAATTTTTATTGACTTTAGAAAGAATCTTGATTTCTTCAGAAGTAAGCTGTCTTTTTTTATTTAAATATTCCGTATAAAACTGTGGCAACACCGAAGCATTCTGAACTTTACTAATCTGAACCATACATGAATTATATCAAATTACAGAAGGAATAGGAACAAAAATAATATAATAATGCGCGACTCAACCTGCAACGGGCTATGCGCGGTTCCGCTGCCGCCCCGCTCCTATCCCGCGCGTGCACCAGTGTCCCGAGGGCCGCCCCGGGGCGTCCGGGGCAAAAAAAATCCGCCCCTGCTAGCGGGCGGAAAACCATCCAGAAAGAAAAAAGCCGGCGGCTCCCTACTTTCCCCCATAACGGAGTATCATCGGCGCGGGGGTGCTTGACTTCCGTGTTCGGAACGGGAACGGGT
>NZ_JAFRNB010000035.1 GCF_017430385.1 Treponema sp. | reverse complement strand
TGCGGACCGCCCGTTTTGCTCCGTGAACATCTGCCTGGCATTGGTCTTCCCGTGCTTGCCGTTCTTGTCTGCTTTTGACCGCATTTTGTACACATCCATTGAATTGATTTCATATTATGCTCCTTTTCCGTATTGTCATTTTGCGACTTGTGCAATTTTCTTAAATGAACTTGCGTTCAGCCGTTGCGTTCCCGATGAAATTTGCGTTGTGGCAGTTGTCAGATAGTCGCGTGTTTCAAAAGTCGCCGTTATGGTGCTTCCATTTATCTGAATATCCGTCAAATCGCCGGAAGCATTCTGATCTATGACAAGCGTACTCCAATTGCGCCCACCGTCATAGGAAAATTCAATGCCGTTCCGCCGAGAGTTGATTCGTATGGGCTTTCCGTTAAAAGAAACCATTGTTGCCATTGTAAATACTCCTATTTCACTTCCTTCAACTTGCTCATATCAATTACGGATTCCGAGCCGTCAAGTTCTGTGTAAATGATGGCATTGGTTTCTTTGTCGTAACGATAATTCATTTTCAATCCGTCAAGACCTTCTAGCCAAAACTGATTCTCCGTAAAAATGTAAGTTACGCTCATTCCGCCAGCATCAAGCGCCATTTTCTTGCCCGCGACAGGATTCTTTTCCTTGCAACTTGCAAACAGGCTTGCCGACAAAAATACGACCGCAACAACCTTTACTAACTTTTTCATACAAAACGCTCCTTTTTGTTGCTTTTAGCAACGATTTATTTTAAATCCCTTGCAGTGAGCAAAGAATATTATATCACAGTTTCCGCTTTAAGCAACTGTATTATAGGAAAGAACTTGCTTAAAATAAGGAAGATGACTCCAGAATTATTGCAGAAGAGACTATCGCTCAATTTAAAGAAGGCTCGTAAACAACTTTCATATTCCCAAGAAAAGCTTGCCGAAGAAGCTAAAATTTCTGTGCAGATGATGAATGACATAGAAGGTTGCCGAAGATGGCCGAGCGAAAAAACACTGACAAAACTTGCGAATGCCCTGCAAATTGATGTTTACACGCTCTTTCTTCCCGAAGAATCCGATGCACAAGTAAGTCAGTTACAGAAACAGTCCATTGTTGATGATTTGCAGAAAGTTTTTGCACAGTCCGTGGAGGAATATCTGAAAAATCCTGCTGTTTCTTCTGACAAAAAATGAAACTGTTATTTCTCATGCTTGCAGTGTATAACGTTCACTCTCTCTTAAAACGATAGGGTAAATATCAAAATTCATTTATTTTTTGAATTTTCAATCAAGGGCGATGGCAAAAGTTCTATACAAAATCCATCTCTAAAGAATTTTATAAGATTAAGACTTAAATTTGATACTGTAGTCGTACTGGTGCAAATTATTTGTGCGTGTTTTTCTTTTAGTTTGCTTAGTATTTCATATAATGTTTCTTGAAATTTCTCGTCCTCTTGTAAAAACTGCAAGTCATCTAAAATCAGGACATCAAGATTTTCATATTTGGATTTTAGAAAATCTACTTTTTCATCCTTTGTATAATCAGCAAATTCATTGTTAAAACTATGCGAAGATATATAGCAAACCTTAAATTCCTTACTATTTGCACAAATATAATTCCCGATTGCCTGTGCAAGATATGTTTTCCCAACACCACTTTCACCATAAATCAAAAAAGGATTGTAGAATTTTCCTGGATTCCTTGCTATTTCGACAGGCATTGTTACCACAAACTTATTAGCTTCACAAGTGATAAATGAATCAAATGTGAAATCTTTGCAAAATTTATTGTTTCTAAATTTCTTTTGCTTTGATTTTGGCATACTATTTCTCCCCAGTGTTGTTTTTATTATTGTAAACGGACTAAGTTTAATACAATAACTCTCTCTTAAAACGATAGGGCTGTAGAAAAACACACACAAAGCACAAGTTTTGTCAATAAGTTAAAAGTTTAAACAAAAATCCCCAAAATGTGTTATAATATATCTAGATTTTGAATCAAGGAGGTGTTCTATGTATGCTTTAGAAGGATATATTGACGGAAATACTGTCGTTACACTTGATGACGGATTGCGTAATTTCAACGGAAGCGAGATTTTAATACGAATCGTAGAAAAACCGAAAATGCAGCCTGTCGTTCAAAAATCACAAATCACGGCAAGTGAACGCCTCAAAGGACTGAAAGCGATAAAAGGCGTACTCAAAATGAGCAAGCCGATTACCATTGCAGAAATCCGAGAAGAAAGGCTTGCGGAGCGATACGGCTTATGACAGTATTTATAGACACTAATCTTGTCCTCGATGTTATGCTTGAAAATTCCGCTTTTTTTGAAGAATCAAACTCTGTCCTTGCCTATTGCGATAAAGGCTATGATTTTTATATTTCGGCGGCATCGTGTACTGATATTTTCTATATCGTAAAAAAGACTTTAAAGGATGCGGAAGCAACGAAACAAATCATGCAGAATCTTTTAAAGACGGTGTTTGTTGCAGGTGTTGATGAAACGTGTATTCGCCGTGCATTGGATTCTGATTGGAGTGATTTTGAAGATTCTGTTCAGCATGAGGTAGCTCAGCAAATCAGGGCAGACTTTATTATCACAAGAAATCAAGCTGACTACAAAACTTCCGCTATTCGGGTTATGACTCCGGCTGAGTTCTTGGAGTTTGTAAAAGAATAAAATAATTTTCACTCTCTCATATAATGATAAACTTGTGTGCTATAATATGAATCATGCATCGGGCGCGTAAGCGCACTAGATAATAATTTCCTATTACGCAAACGGAGCGTAACGACGTATGAGTACACAGACAAAGATAACTTACAGAATGCTGGAACGCATTTCTCATATCCACCGCAAAATCAAAAGTGGCTGTTATCCAAACACAAAACAGCTTGCTTATGAATTGGAATCTGGACTTGCAACAATCAGCCGAGATTTAGACTACATGCGGGACAGAATGTATGCTCCAATCGAATATGATTTTACACACAAAGGCTACTATTATACAGAAGCCTTTGAACCTTCAATGCAGAATCATCTTTCAGATAAAGACTTGCGTGTTATGCTTTCGGCTAAGGTCCTTCTTTCTCATTACAAGAATACACCGATTTATGAAGAAGCCTGTTCAATGCTTGATTTACTTTCTTCAAATGCAATGGAAGGAAAAAATACAGCCTTGATGAACCGCATAGCAGTTGCACCAACTGTAGAAACAAATGTAAATCAAGAAATATGGAATAGTATTCAGGATTCATTAAATCAAAATCATATTCTTCAGTTTGATTATACAGACCGATGGGGCAAAAAAACCGAGCAACGCAGACTAAGACCATATCAGCTTGTTTTGGATGAAGGGGTATGCTATCTTTTCGGCTTCGATGAACTTAGGCAGGCAGAACGTATTTTTTCACTTGTAAGAATGAAAAATGCTGTAGTTACAGAAGATGAATTTGAACTTCCAGAAAATTATGATTTTGAAAGCCGATGTAAAGACGGTAACTTTGGAGCTGTTTTCAGCAAAAAAGCAGAGCATTATGTAATCGAGTTCTATAACGAAGCACGACTTCTTGTAAAAGAAAAAATCTGGGCTGATTCACAAGTTTTCAAGGAAGATGAAAACAAAACAACAATTGAGTTTGATTCTTCTCAGTTCTTGAAAATAAAATCGTGGGTTCTTTCCAATGGATGCAATGCAAAGCCTATACAGCCGGAATGGTTGGTAAAGGAATGGAAGCGGCATGTTGAAGGAATGACAAAGTTGATGTAGAGGAATTATGTAAACGCTTCAGGCGGGGCGGGCGGGATAAAATAAAAAATTGCGAAGCAAGTTACATTTCATTGGGGGATTTTAAGGGGGGCTAGCCCCCTTAGGAGAAAGGGGTGTGGTGAAAACCGCGCAGCGGGTTGAACCCAGGGGAAAGGCTTTTCCCCTCATTATTTTTAATCAGAAGATTATGATTTTGGGTGGTGGTCCAAACAGAATTGGTCAGGGAATTGAGTTTGACTACTGCTGCTGTCATGCGGCTATGCAGCTGAAAGAACTGGGCTACGAAACAATCATCGTAAACTGCAACCCTGAGACTGTTTCTACTGACTATGACACTTCTGACAAGCTCTACTTTGAACCAGTAACAACTGAAGATGTTCTTCAGATTTACGAAAAAGAAAAGCCGTTCGGAGTTATCGTTCAGTTTGGTGGACAGACTCCGCTCAACATTGCCCGCGAGCTTCAGGAAAACGGCGTAAACATCCTGGGTACATCAATTGATTCAATCGACACCGCCGAAGACCGCGATCTCTTCCGCCACATGATGGAAAAATTGGAAATCCCAAT
>NZ_JAFRNB010000034.1 GCF_017430385.1 Treponema sp. | reverse complement strand
TCTGTCGTCCGTGATTTCTTCGAATGTTTCCTTCAATGTCATTTTTACTACCCGAAGTTATTTTATCATCTCGCCTAATCTTTAAATACAATACTTGTTAAGAATTCAATTGCAGAGTGCTTTTGATGCGGATGCCCTGTAGCAATTAGCAAGTGGAGTTGACTTGGATAGTTGCTTTCATTACTATAGTCTAACACAAATCGTTTTGGAGGGTTTATGAAAATAAAATCATTCTTGCTTCTTTTGGCTTCGGCATTTCTGCTGTTTTCTTGTGCGTCAGTTCCAGAACCGTCCGAAAAAACGACCGCGTTCTTGTATGGAAATGTGAAAACCGTATTCAACTGGCGGAGCAACAATTACGGAATTCCTGAAAACTTTGAGACAGAAAAAAATATCATCGTCAAGGTGAAAAATACCAGCACCGGCAAAGTGTACAGGCTCGCGGCGAACGATGAAGGCGAAATAATGAGTGCGTCACTTCCGAAAGGGCACTATCAGCTGTACAAAATCAGCGCAAAAGTGCCGGTGAACGGTCATGACTGGAAATTTGAAAATGAATTCGGTGAGGATGCTGATTTCCGTGTGATAGATGGCGTTGTGAATTTGGGAAAAATCAGCTACGACATCGACTACCAATCAGAAATCTACTACCAGTATTCGACGAGCTGGGGATTTGACCCGCAACTGGCGCACCGCAAATTTGAGATTTTGCACCCGGATTCGCAGTGGAACAATGCGATGTGGCGGCTTAGAGACGGCGAAAGGGAGTGAGTTCGCTTTTACGCTTGTTTAAGATACAAATAATAGTTTTGTCCATCAGAACATCGTGCTCATCAGTAGGAATCTCGTCAACAATCTGGCAGGGGAGAGCGGTTCCGCACAAAAACGGTTCCGCTCCGCCTTTCCGCATTTCTTCTATATAAATGTCATAAAATCCCTTGCCGTGACCGAGCCTTTTTCCGTCTTTTGTGAATGCAACTCCGGGAACTAATACAAAGGGGGAAGTCTCCCCCTCGCTCCCATCCCGAGTCGCTTCGCGAATTGTCCCTGCAAGCAGTGCCAATTCTCTCCGCTTTGTCGGTTTGTCCGCTACCCCTTCTCCTAAGGGGCTTTGCCCCTTAAAATCCCCAAACTTTTGCAGCCCGGCTTTCGGCTCGCGGATTCCAAACGCTCCTGTCTCAAGCTGCTCTTCAAGAGGCTTTTTTCCGTCTAAAAAATAAAAATCCATCCTGCTACGGCCGTTTTTCAATTCTTCAAAATCAACTTTGGGGACGGCGACTTTTTTTCCTTTTTCAAGCGCGTCCAAAATGACCGGAATGCAGTCGGCTTCAAGCTTATCGGGGATATAGGCCAGAATCAAATCAGCTTTTTTATATTCATCCAGCGCAGTAACTTTTTCGCACAGGTTTTCGGCGAGCGAATGCCTTTCCCTGCAAGAGAGTTTTTCAAGGTAAGATTTTTGAATCTCCTTCATTTTCTTGCGCAAATCTTTTTTTAAATTCAAAATCATAATGCAATTTTAACGAATGTGTGATAAAATTGAAAGGAAATGTCAATTCACACAAAAAAAAGAGGTACACAATGCTTAATATCAACAACAATGCTGCGCTTCGCAAACAGGAAATTCTTGTTAAAATCGCAAAATTGCAGCTGGAAGGAAAGCTCGATGAGGGCGTTCACTTTATTCCAAAAGAAATGGTTCCGAAAAACAGCCCTTCAATCCGCTGTTGTGTTTATCATGACCGCGAAATCGTAAGGGAGCGCGTAATTGCCCGCATGGGATTCTCTGTCGAGGACCTTGATGAGGACAAACGCCTTTCTGACTTCGCAAAAGAGGCTTTGAACCGCGAAAAACCGACATGGCCAATCCTCACTTTCATCAACGATGCTTGTAACGGCTGTGTAAAAACTCAGTTCGTTCCGACAAACGCATGTCAGGCTTGTCTTGCACGCCCTTGTAAGGTCAACTGTCCGAAACAGGCTATCGAAATCTACGACCACCGCGCACACATCGACCCAGAAAAATGTATCAAATGTGGTCTCTGCGCACAGAACTGTCCGTATCACGCAATCGTAAAAATCCCTATTCCTTGTGAAGAGGCTTGCCCGGTTGGAGCAATCACCCGCAACGAAGAGACTGGCCACGAGCAGATTGATTACGACAAATGTATTTTCTGCGGAAAATGTATGAGCAGCTGTCCGTTCGGTGCCGTAATGGAAAAATCTCAGCTCGTCGATGTTATCAAGCACATCATGAACGCCAAGAAGGTCGTCGCAATGTATGCTCCTGCAATCGGCGCACAGTTCAAGGGCGCAAAAGTCGGCCAGCTTGAAAGTGCTTTGCTCAAGGCCGGTTTCAGCCGTGTTTGGGAAGTTGCAATCGGTGCTGACATCACTGCTGACCGTGAGGCCGCAGAGTTTGCCGAGCGAATGGAACGCGGTGACAAAATGATGACGACGAGCTGTTGTCCGGCTTATGTCCGTGCCGTTCAGATTCACGCGCCAGAGCTTAAAAATTGTGTCTCAGAGACAAAATCTCCGATGATTTACACTGCCGAGCTTGCCAAAAAAGCTGATCCTGACTGTATCACAGTTTTCGTTGGCCCTTGTCTTGCAAAAAAACGCGAAGGCTACGACAACGAGCTTGTTGACTATGTTCTTTCTGTCGAGGAAGTCAGCGCGCTTTTGGCAGCAAAAGAAATTGATGTTTCTAAAATGGAAGCAAAACCAGGCAAATACAACCCGACTGTCTCAGCACGAAACTTCGCTAAGACCGGTGGCGTTGCCGAGAGCGTAAAAATCCGTCTCAAGGACGATTCGATTTTGCGTCCGGTCGTCATCAACGGTCTCGACAAAGCGGGAATCAAAGCCTTGCAGAATTACGGCAAAATCAACGCGGGAACGATTCCGACACCGCCTGACTGCCCGAACCTCATCGAAGTCATGGCGTGCGAGGGCGGCTGTATCGCAGGTCCTTCTGTCATCATGAACCCGAAAGCCGGTACTGCATTGCTCAACATGTACGCAAACGCAGGCTCAAAAGAGCTTGTAGACGGAATCCCGCCGAAATGCGACATGGACGAAGTGATTCGGAATGAGAAATGAGCAGTTAGGAATGAGTAATGAGTAATTGAAAAGGGGGATTGTGAGAGAAAAAGAGCGGATTTTCCTTGTCTTATTGATTTTTCTGCATTACACTTAATGCAAGTTCCGCATCTTGCGTGGCAAAAATACTGCAAGGAGAAACTATGAAATCTAAATTCTTTATACGGGGGGGGGGTACTGTTACTAGTCTTCCTCCTCGTTTTGTTTAATTCCTGCTCTTCTTTCTCATCTGAGTCCGAAAATGACGGCTCAATCAAGATTCAGTTTGATTCAAAAATCATTCAGAATGTCCTTTCAGGGCGGAGCGCAATCACTTATGACTCTGAAAAAGATGAGGTTGCATACGCCGGCGATGTCTCTTTCCGTCTTACGGCTATTCTTTCAGGCGATTACGCTGCAGAGGCCAGTCACAAGCTCACCGAGCAGGAACTTGCGAACCTTGAATCAGTTTCGCTCTCTATCGACAAAATTCCAGTCGACTCGCATGTAAAACTCGATGTGTCGCTCGCCTATGTTTGGGTTTACAATTCTGAGCATCATCACGAATCCAACATTGCTCCGCGAAACTATCCGATTTATGCAGGGAGCACGGAAGTTGATATGGCTTCTGGGGAAAACCATGTCTCGGTCACGCTCAAAAACGCGACCGTTCCCTATTTTTCAAGAACAACAAAGAGTCAGTATTTCAAATCGAGTGGCACGGTCAAATTGTACGGAACGCTTGTCACACCGCTCGTGTATCAACTGGTGACGGGCGAAATTTGTCCTGCGCTCTACTACTTTGTCTCGGAAAAAGCTCCAGACGATGTATCCGCTGAATTCCAAAAATATCTCGCCTCTCCCAGTTCAGACGATTATAAAGGAGAGGACTACACATTTACCCCTGTTGACACGGAATATGGAAACACTTCTGCTTCTCAGGCAACGGGCTTCATGTATGAAGACACGAACCGCTATGATTATCCGTCTGAATCCATTGATGTTTCAAACCGCACGACTGATTTTTATGCCGGTTGGGCGATTGCCTACAAAACGCCGCAGGGAACAGAAAAATATCTTTTCTCTGATGTCACCAAATTCACCCACGGCTCAACTTTCTCGATTGCCAGCGTTTCCTATACCAATTCTACGGGAGAAGACTACGAACTTGCGGGGAGCGTGTCGAAAGACAACTTCAAAATCAAAGAAAACTGGAACGGAAACGAAGTCGAAGGTGACATTGAAAACTACCTTTCTGACAGCGACATCACAGACGCGAACAAATTCCTCGGCGCAAAGACTTTCATGTTCCAAAGATACAACAGCGAAACTTCTTCTTGCTGGGTAAACATCAAATTCGCCCTGCCAGATTTTAGCGACTGCGAGTTGAGTTTTCACTCTGACTCTCGGACTGATGAGAACGGCACGACTTTTGTTTCTAAAGGGGTTTCGCTCACTCAAAAAGGTGGCTCTGCCGCTAGCGAATCGTTTTATGACAGATTCTATCCTTCAACCTATTCTTATACAAATGGAGAAACTGCTCTTGTTCCGTATTCAAATGTCTGTAATTGGACACTCAACGGAAAGCCGGTTGAAAATCAGTCGGGTAGTGCCACTTACCTTGATGCAACAGACATTGGCACGGGCGCACTTCAACTTGAACTCACCGTCACGCCAACGGAAGAAGTGGCTCAGTATTGCGTGGACGGTAGCGAAGCAAAAACATACAAATTCACTTATACGCTGAAATAGGGCGGTAACGGTGTAATCTGCCTTCTTGTGGCAATTTCTTTCGTGAATTTCGGGAGTGTTTTTCAGTACAAGCGTTTCCCCTCGTGTGATTTGTACGATTTTTCACGCGGGGGGATTTTTGTTTTTCGCTAAAATGCGCTATACTTGCTGTGCGTAAAAATGTGTGTGATACGAAAAATCCTTTGCAAAATAGTCATTCTCTGCGCTTCGTGTGCACTGTTTGCCCAGTCTCCTTCGATTCGGCTCGGCGTGCTCAAAGGCATTTCCTGTGCGCCGTGCGCATATTTAATCGAAAACAAAGAAAAACTCGCCGTGCAGAACATGAATTTTCAGATTTTTGACTCCGCCCAGTCTGAGCTTCCAAAACTGCTCCGCGGCGAGCTTGATGCGGGCTTTCTTACGGCAGAGGACGCGGCAAAAGTCTTTACGGCGGGGAAGGGTGCGTTGGTGTGCGTGGGCGTGGTTCAAAATGGAAACGCTGTGCTTCTCTCGCGCGAAGAAAATGTGACTGCATTGGAAGATGTGCGCGGAAAGCGCGTTTTGTGCTCAGCGAATGATTCTGCGGCGAAAGTCTTTGAGCATCTTCTTTTAAAAAAAGGCATTCCGGTCGCTCAGGGCGCGTCTTCCGTTGCGCTTGATTTTTCCGTTCCGCAGGCGAATATCGCGAACAAACTGATTTTGGGCGAAGAATCTTTCGCGCTTTTGTCTGAGCCGTATGCGACTGTGGCGCTTTTAAATGCAAAAGAAATTCGCCGTGCTGAGTCAGTGCAAAAAATCTACAGTGAAAGCGAGGATTTCAGCACCTATCCTGCCATGTTTTTGGTGGTGCGAGCGGATTTTGCGAGAGAAAACCGCGATTTGATTCGGCGATTTTCCGATGTGTACAAAAATGCGCTGAACTGGACGAACAAAAATCCGAGCAAAGCCGCCTTGCTCGCAGAAAAACACGGGCTGGGGCTTTCTCAGGCGGTCACGAGCGCGGCAATCCCGAACGCGGCGCTTACATGGCGCGACGGAAAATCAGCAAAATCCGACATCGAAAAATACCTCACGATTTTAAAGCGCGAAATCCCAACAGAAGAATTTTATTTTTAACCACAGATGCGCTAACCGCGCGAGCGGTGTGTCAATAATTTCTTCTCATGCAAACGACACGAAGTGCCGTATTACACAGATGTCACAGATGAAAAATCCTATCTGTGTAATCTGTGGTTTATTTTTTTCCGCCATAGGTGCGATTTGTTTCTTCTATTTGGTCTCGCACTGTGGCGGGTTTCGGAGACGGTCTCTTTGATTGCGGTCGTGATGTTGTCGGCGTACATGACGACCATGCCGTTTTCGTTTCGCGTGGCTCGTCCGACAATCTGAATCAAACTCGTCGTTGAGCGTAAAAAATCCTTGACAGATGAAATTTTTCAAGTTATATTCAGAGTAACTTCATTCATCCAGCCTTTGCAAAAAATCAAAGTTTTGGAAATATCCCTCTCTGTATACTATACGGGGGGGGGGTAAATATAATTCGTCTGATTTTCAGACAAAGGAGTTTACCCATGAAAAAACTTTTCAAACTTCAGGCACTTCTTGCCGCAATTTTGATGGCGTTTTCGTTCGCTTCGTGCAGCGGAGACGATGACGATGATGATTCCCCTTCAAAAACAACTTACACAGGCTCGTTTTCGCTTGCAGGAGCGAATTACACGACGCTCAACATTATGAGCGACGGCAACTATACTATGACGGGCGACAGCGACACTGATAGGGGAACTTGGGTTCTTGCTTCTGCCAGGGCGGTCGCAGTGGGCGATTACATTTTCACGAGCACGGTTCACAAGGCTTCTGACGGCACGAACGGAACATTCTCCGTGAGCATAACATCAACTTCAGTCACAATGGAAACAGGCACTCTCACGGCGAGCGGTACTGGAATCGTTGTCAAAAAATCTTCTGGCTCTGCACCACTTGCGGGCGTTTTTGTTCAAGAAGAAGAAAAAAATGAGGCTAAAATGCCGCACTATGACCAGTTCACTTTCAATTCAGACGGCACATTCTATAAGGAGACGATTTGCAAGGACGGAGTGGGCGGTTATCGCAAAATAACATACTTGTATACGGCTGACACTTCAACACGGACTATTTCCGCTACCGTAAGGGGAATGTGGTTTCCGACTGATATTGACAAATATGTCGAGGTCGTGAAAGAGGAGCAGGCCAATTACTCTTCAACTTCAAATCATAAGGCATCAGAATTCACTTGGAAAGAATATTCTAAAGATGAGTATAAAAAAGTTTATACTGAGTATTTGACCAAAATGGAATATGAATCAAAAGTAATAGACTTTAACCTACAGGAAAGTGAGAGTTATTTTCTTGATGCTGTGGAATATGTTTACACGCTTGACGGAAACAGTCTCATTTTGGCTGGTAAAATTGATTTAGATTCAGTTTTTAGCGAGACTGGTTCGGTATTGAGTGCGGTTTACGATTCAACTGTCTCACTCGGCGATATGTATTTGGGAAACATCTGCTTTATCTATATGTCTTATGGAGAAACAGTTTCTATTGTGTCGTATAGCACAGTCGATTGGAACAAAAACGCTAAGACTATCACTTGTTCGGGCGGAAAATATTCTTCTAACAGTTCTCAGCAAGAAGAAAGCGTTGATAACTTGGCTATGACTTATGTCCTTTCAGAATTTGACAGCAAATTGACAGTCACATTCACAGAGGTTCCATCTCAGGTGGCTGATTTGAAGGGAAAATCCGTCGTTATGGTGAACCCTGTTGTTGCGCACGGCGGTCCTGATCTATACGAGCTTACGAAACAGCAGTAAGCATCACAAATTAAATCTGTATTCTGTTTTTCGGAGATGAGTTTTTCAGATTTTCCAGCACCTCCTTTCCCCGCATGTTCTTACGATTTCATGCGGGGATTTTATATTTTTTGGCTATTTTCCTTTTCCATAAGTACGCTCAATTTCCAAAATCTGGTCACGCACGGCGGCCGCTTCTTCGTACTCTCCGAACCGAAAAATCCCTCCTTGGATTTTCGGTTCGCACGAGAAAATTCTGTTCACCTTGCGGCAAACAGAATTTTCTCTCTTTGCTTTTACCCTACATCCTGTAGGGCGCTTTGATTTTTCTACTTTTCGTAGGTTCTGTTGATTTCTTCGATTTGGTCTCGGATTGCGGCTGCCTGTTCGTATTCGAGCCTATCCGCATAGTCGCTCATTTCTTTTTTTAGCGCGTCGATGACTTTCTTTCGCTGCTTGGGGTCGAAGAGATTTGCAGTTTTCTTCAAAAGCCCAAGTTCAAGCTCGGCGTTTTCTTCGGCATCCTGCTGCTGACGAACGAGAATGTCCTGCACGGCTTTCGAGACCGTATGCGGTGTGATTCCGTGCTCCTCGTTGTATTTCTGCTGGATTTCCCGCCTTCGCTTTGTCTCGCCGACAGTTTCTTTGATTGCGGGAGTGATGTTGTCGGCGTACATGACGACCATGCCGTTCTCGTTTCGGGCGGCACGACCTACAATCTGAATCAAACTCGTGGTCGAGCGCAAAAATCCGATTTTGTCCGCGTCAAGGATTGCGATAAAGCTGACTTCAGGCAGGTCAATTCCCTCTCTCAGGAGGTTGATTCCAATCAGAACATCGATTTCGCCCGTTCTGAGCGACTTTAGAATCTCCACGCGCTCAAAAGTATCGATTTCGGAGTGAATGTATTTTACTTTGAGATTTAGCCCCAGAAGATAGTCCGTCAAATCTTCAGCCATCTTTTTGGTCAGAGTAAGAATCAGACTTCGCTCGCCTTTTTCGATCCGTGCTTTTACTTCCTTATAAATGTCTTCCATCTGACCTTCGCTCGGCCGTATATCGATAAGCGGATCCAAAAGACCCGTCGGACGGATAATCTGCTCGACAATCTGAGTACTCTGCTTGATTTCTTCTGGGCGGGGGGTGGCCGTGACATAAATCACCTGGTTAATCTTCTTCCAGAATTCATCGGATTTAAGCGGGCGGTTATCAAGGGCACTAGGCAGGCGGAATCCAAAATCAACAAGGTTCTGCTTTCGGCTTCGGTCTCCCTCGTACATCGCTCCAATCTGCGGAACCGTGACATGGGCCTCATCAATAAGACACAAAAAATCATCCGGGAAGTAGTGGAGAAGGGTTGCGGGCGGCTCGCCAGTTTTTCGGCCGGAAATAGGACCTGAGTAATTTTCGATTCCTGAGCAGTAACCCATTTCCTTCATCATCTCGATGTCATAAGTCGTTCGGGTTTTGAGTCGTTCTGCTTCGATCATTTTGCCCGCTGCCTGCAAAGTCTCGACACGCTCTTCAAGTTCTTTTTGAATCCGCTCCGTGGCAGAAACAAGCGCGTCATGCGGAACAACGAAGTGCTTTGCCGGGTAAAGCTGCAATTCGTCCAGCTCTTCTTCGGTGGCACGGTTCAGAACATTGAATCGTTTGATGCTCGCAATCTCGTCAAAATCAAGCTCGATTCTGTAGGCTGTGTCGGTCTCCATGTAAGGCGGATAGACTTCGATAACATCCCCGCGCACACGGAAATTGCCCCTGTCCAGAACCATGTCGTTGCGCTGATATTGAATCGAAGCCAGGTCCCGCTCGAATTTTCGTAAATCCAGGATATCGCCCTTTTCGATGTGAACGCGCATATCCTTGTACAAATCCGGCATACCCAAACCGTAAATGCAGCTCACGGTTGCCACGACGATTACATCCCGGCGTTCCATCAAAGAATAAGTGGCGGCAAGGCGGAGCTTGTCAATCTCGTCGTTTACATCGGCATCTTTTTCGATATATAAATCGCGCGCAGGAACATAAGCTTCTGGCTGGTAGTAGTCGTAATAAGAGACAAAATATTCAACGGCATTGTTCGGGAAAAATGACTTGAACTCGCGGTAAAGCTGTGCCGAAAGGGTCTTGTTGTGGCTGATAATGAGAGTGGGCCTCTGAACCTTCTCGATAATCTTTGCCATCGTGAAGGTCTTGCCTGAGCCGGTAACGCCTTTGAGAGTCTGAAAACGGTCGCCCTTCAGGAACCCCGCAGAAAGTTTTTCGATTGCCTGCCCCTGATCGCCCGAAGGCTGGTATGGGCTTACGACTTGGAATTTACGCATGAGGACAGTATAGCATGTACGAAGGGGGAAGTCACGGTTTAATCTTGTATAAAAATGTGTAAAAATCAGTGTAAAAAGCAATAAAAATGTGTAAAAATGTCATAAAAATGCTTTAATTTTGTGTAAAAATTCTATAATATCCAAGTATGTACAGGAAAGCATTTGTAAAACTTGCAGAATGGAAAGCCTCTTCCAGAAGAAAACCTCTGATATTGAAGGGTGCCCGCCAGGTTGGAAAAACCTGGCTTATGAAAGAATTTGGCAGGCAGAATTACGAAAAAAACTTTTATTTTTCTTTTGAAAAAGATGCCGAACTTGCAAAGATTTTTGCCACGAATAAAGATCCATACAGAATAGTTTCTCTTTTGGGGGCAATTAAAAATGATAAAATTGAAAAAGAAAAGCATCTGATAATTTTTGATGAAATTCAGGAATGTCCGGATGCGCTTAATTCTCTAAAATATTTTTGTGAAGATGCCAATGAATATCATGTGGTTGCCGCAGGAAGTCTTTTAGGAACATTGTTGGCAGAGCCAATGAGCTATCCGGTCGGAAAAGTAAATCTTCTTGATGTTTATCCAATGGATTTTGAAGAATTTTTGGGAGCCGTAAATCCACCGCTTTTAAAATATCTTGAAGAAACACCGCCTCATGAAATCATCTCAATTCAGCATACAAAACTTATAGAACAGTATCATGACTATCTGATCGTGGGAGGACTTCCTGAATGTGTAGCAAGCTGGGCAGAAGAGCAAAATTCTGGAACTGTTTTGCAGATTCAAAAAGAACTTCTTTCTTTGTATGAAAATGATATTGCAAAACATAATAAAAAAATTGATGCAGGGCGTATTCTTCTGGTCTTCAAAAGTCTTGTGACTCAACTTTCAAAAGAAAATGAAAAATTTATTTATGGCTGTGTAAAACAAGGTGCCCGTGCGCGTGAATTTGAAGTGGCGATTGAATGGCTTGTAAGCGCAGGCCTTGTTCTTCGGATTTATGATGTAAAAAAGTCAGAGCACCCATTAAAAGCGTTTGAAGATTTTTCAAGTTTCAAGCTTTTCTTTTTTGATGTCGGGTTGGCAAAATGTGCAGCTCAGGTTGAGAATAAACAGATTGTCCTGGATTCTGATTTTCAGTTCAAAGGTGCTCTTACAGAAAATTATTGTTTGCAGCAGTTTCATGCAAATCTTGAAAACGACATTCATTATTATTCCCCTGCTCAAAATTACGAAGTAGATTTTCTTTTACAGAATGAAATGCAGATAATTCCAGTTGAATGCAAGTCAGGCGGAAATGTAACATCTGCAAGTTTTAAACGCTACCGCAGAGAACAACAGCCCGAACTTGCAATAAGACTTTCACAGCTGGAATACAAAGAACAGGAAGATATGATAAATGTCCCGCTGTATCTGGCTGATAGAATAAACAAATTGAATATTGTATTCAAATCTTGAGATAAATGCAAGTTAAGGGGATATTATTTCATATAATTCCGAATATTACCCCTTTAACTAAGTTTTTACTTATTAATCTGTCTTATGAGGTCCAAAAATCTAAAACCGGGATTTGTTTTGAGGGACCTCTTCGCCCCTCCTGCCCAACTGTTGAATATCTCTCGGAAATACATTAGAATAAATCATTAAACATTATTCTATTTTTTGAGGTAACATATTATGTTGATGACAAACGAAATCAAAGTCGGAACAGCTTTCATGTATGAAGGTGCACCACTCATCGTTCAGAAGATGCTCGGTCAGAAGTCTGGCCGCCAGGGCATGGTTACAAAACTCCGTGTTGCTAACATCGTAACAGGCGGAACTCAGGATTTGGGTCTCGATGCTGGTGAAAAATTTGAGGAAGTTGAGCTTGTTGAAAAGAATGTAAAACTTTCTTACATCGATGGAAACGACTATCACTTCATGGATCAGGAAACATACGATGACATCACTTTGGAGAAGGACTACCTCGGCGACAACGCCGGCTACATCTCTCCGGATGATGACTACGAAGTAAAAATCACATACTACAACGAGAAGCCGGTTGGTGTTCGCTTGCCAATCCAGGTAACTCGCACAATCACATACTGTGAGCCAGGCGTTAAGGGTGATACATCAGGAAAATCAACAAAACCTGCTACCCTCGACACAGGTATGGAAGTTAAAGTTCCATTGTTCTGTAACACAGATGACCGCATCGTAATCGATACACGCGACGGTTCATTCGTAGAGCGCGCAAAGGACTAATTCGAACCAAAAATCCATCCATGGATTTTTGGATTCGTACGAGAATTTTTCTACCGAAAAATTCTTTGGCATTGTTCCCGCATCCTTGCGGGAAGGAATTATCCCAATAATTGCATAATGGCAGTGTGATCAACGGATTGCACTGCTTTTTTTATTTTCTTGTACTTTTCTTCAAAATCTTTTGGCATGGAATATTTTTCCAGTTCTGCCATGATTGAGTCCGCACTGTCAAAATCAAATACACTTACGACTTCTTTTAATGCAGAAAGGGCATCATTGAGTTTTGCCTGCTCAATTTGGGGGCGACTATCTTCTTGCGGGGCAGCCGGAATCCCCAAAAGTGAGGCAAGTTTCTGACTGTAGCTCTTGTAAAGTGTGATAAGCGGTGGTGTTTTTTCGTTTATGATGGAAACTGCATCTTTGTCGCCCAATTTAGCTTCATCACCGCATTTTTCCAAAAAAGCCGCCTGTTCTGAAAGTTCCATGGCACCGATGAGCCTTGCGCTGCTTTTGAGTGCGTGAACCAGAACCGTGTAGTCATTCCAGTTTTCTGCGTTCTTGTATTGCTCAATAAGGTCGGATTTTTCATCGATTGAATCATAAAAATTTTTAATTGCGCTTAAAAATATTTCACCTGAAGCGCAGTTATGAATTCCATTTACAATATCAAGGTCAAAAATCTTCTTCCAGATGCCGATTGCTTCACGTGCGCCCTTACTGTTTACAGGCGGATTTCGCCGTTCTACTCCGTTCCAGCCGCCCGATTTCTTTTCGATGAATCCTTCCTGTCCTGAGTGGAGGATTTTTTCACGGGGAAGGTAGCGGGCCAGCATTTCCTCGAGCTTGCTTGCTTCAACAGGTTTTGAAAGATAGTCATCAAATCCTGCCTCGATATACATTTCTTTTGCTCCGGAGATTGCATTCGCCGTGAGAGCAATGCAGGTGCTGTATCGGTTCCTGCTGCTTTCATCGCCTCGAAGGACATGGAGCATTTCGATTCCGTCCATTTTCGGCATTCTGTGGTCAACCAGAATCATGTCGTATTTCTTTTCCCTGGCCATTTTGAGCGCATCGAATCCGCTTTCGGCTGTATCAACATGAATCCTTGTGCTGCTTAAAAGTCCTCTGATGACGGTGAGGTTGAGCGGCGTGTCATCGACAACAAGGATTTTCGCATCCGGGGCCTGGAAACTTTCTTTGTAAGCTGCGGTTTCTGCTTCAAGCTTTTCCTTCATTTCCTCATATTCGCCGATATTGTCCCAGTCAAGGACTTCCTGCTCGACTTTGAAAGAGAAATCGCTTCCTTTGCCGTACACGCTCCTTACTTCAAGCTTTGAACCCATCGCCTGCAAAAGATTCTTGACGATGTTCATGCCCAAACCAGTTCCTTCGATAGTCCTGTTCCGTCTTTCCTCGATTCTCTCAAACGGATCGAAAAGTTTTTTGATGTCTTCCTGCTTGATTCCGATTCCTGTGTCTACGACCTGCGCCCAAAGATTGATTTTATCGTCCCCGGCTCTCTCAAATCCTATGTTCATGGTGACTGAGCCTTTCGGTGTGTATTTGACCGCGTTCGTGAGGATGTTGAGAATACACTGCTTGATTCGGATTTCGTCTCCGTGAAGGTGGTGAGGCATTGTCTTGTCGATGTTGATGATGAAATCCAGCCCCTTCTTTTGCGCCCTTGTTGAAATCATGTTTTCCAAATCCACGATTGTTGAGGCAAGGTCATAATCAACAGGAATGATGTCCAGTTTGCCGGCCTCAATTTTTGAGAAGTCAAGGATATCGTTTACAATAGAAAGAAGTGATTTGCCGCTGGACTGAATATCGCGGGCATAAGTCTGAATCTGCGGCTCCGTGCTTTCGCGGATAATCATTTCGTCCAGTCCAAGAACTGCGTTGATAGGCGTTCGGATTTCGTGGCTCATGTTGCTCAAAAAGCTTGTTTTTGCCTGATTTGCCGAATTGACTGCGATAAAGTCCTGCTTTAGCCGCCTGAAAAGTTCGTTGAAAGTGTGCGCGAGGGAATCAAGCTCATCGTGCTTTGAACCGACCGCAAGGAGTGCGTCAAGATTCGAGCTGGAGATGCTTGCCGCGGCCTTTGTCATCCTGACGATTGGCTTCAGCGTGCGTTTCGCTATTAAAAATGAAGTGAGGTATGAGATTAACAGGAGCGGAATGATTCCTATGGCAAGCGGGCGAGGGGTAAGGAATTTAAAGAGATTTGCCATCTCATCTCTGTCTATGGAATTTGAAATCTGAATTATGTAATTGTCTGCGGCAATCTGGACTCTCTCGGTCGCGTAAATAAGCTTTAGGTCTCCGTCAGTAAAAAAATCTTTTTCTTCGTATTCCTTTGCCACACCGTTCGTTTCAGGAAGAATAGGAATGTACGGAGCATTTGACGCTATGAGGCTTTTTGTATCAGCATCATAGACTGTGTAAATTATGTAGTAAGGAAGATCCCGTTCGGCAACGAAAAGGGAAGAGTTGCTCTTGATTGAAAAAATTATCTTGGTGAAGGACTCGTCGATTTCTTTTTCTTTTGCCGTGCGTGAATTTCTTCCGATTACAATGATGAAATGTGCTGCAAGGGCAATTTCGAGCAATGCAAGGAGAAAAGAAAATTGAAGGGCGATTCTTTGTGCAAGAGATTTCATTTGTTACTCCTCATTTTCTTCGGTCTTTATGGAAGGGTACTCTGTTGAAGTCCAGGGTAAAAGTGAATTGAATTTCGTTACGGTGAGTTTTTCGCCGTCATAAGACTCTAAATCGGTGAATTCAACCGTGAATCTTGTTCCGACGCTCAGCTCTGTATTGATTTCGATGAGATTTCCTGTCTTGTTGAACCTGATTTTGTTTGCTCTTGTCAGCGGCTCGCCATTTATCAGGATGTTTTTTTGGTTGAGAGACAGGTGATTTACCGGGATATTGAATGTGACGGCAACGGTAGTCTTTGTTGATTCAATCAGCACGACCTGAAAAGGATCATGTGTTGGCGAAAACCTTAGGCCGTTGTATGAGCGGAGTTTTTGCGGGGGCTTCTGACGGTTGCCCGATGAACCTGATGATACGACTCTTTTTGCCTTTGCACAGCCAGGCGAGATGAGCATCAATGATAAAACAAAAAAGATAACTGAACGCTTTCTTTTGTTCATACATACAATTATAAGACATAAATCCGCATTTGTCGTGAAAAATTTATAAAATGTTATCTTTTGGCAAGTTGCCTGTTTTATTTATAGAAAAGCTCAGACTCGAAAGAAACGCCGTCTTCTGTTTTGCCGACGAAAGTGAGCTTCTTTTCGCTCTCATTCCGATTGCCGAAAATTTCAAGCTTCTGGCCGAGTTTTGCTTCCTTGGCATAGTTGAGCCGGAAGTCAGTGAAAACGGCCTGTCGTAAATCTTCCGGAATTGAGTCGGCTACAAAGGCACCGTAGCGCGCGTTGTTGACATGATTGTTTCCGTCGATGTCCGAGTATTTTATGGTTCTTTCATCCCATTTTTCCAAATCTTCTGGAATCTGGATTTTGCCGTATTTGAGGCAGTCATGTTCTTTCTGTG
>NZ_JAFRNB010000033.1 GCF_017430385.1 Treponema sp. | reverse complement strand
TAAGCGGCAAATGTATATAATTACAAGCACAAACTGCGTGCAGCAGGCGAGCCTGCGGTTTCGCTAAGCCGTTTCCACGACTGGAAGCCGTTTTTTGATACAGCCTGTAAATTTCAAAACTCGACATTTGACTTAATAATTAAGTGTGGGCGATTCTTTTTGTTCTTTAAAATCTCTAATATTTTTCCAACTAATACTTGCTTTATTCTAATAATTGCTTATAATAATTATTAGAACTTATCAGAATATTATTAAAATATTAGCATATTGTTAGAAGGAGGCGAGTATGGAACATGAAGGGCTTCAAATAGAATATAAGCGTGAGTATATCGACAATTTCAAGTATTCTGTAATTGCGTTTGCCAATGGTGATGGTGGGCAGATTCTTTTTGGTATGAATGACGACGGCTCAGTTTGTGGTGTTTCAGATGTTGATGAAACTATGCTCAAAATCACCAATGCCGTGCGTGATTCAATCCGCCCTGATGTTTCGCTCTTTACAAAATGTGAAAGCCTTGTTATCGATGGTAAAGATGTTGTTCGTCTCTCTGTTTCTCGCGGAACTTCACGGCCGTACTATATTTCTGGCAAAGGAATTCGCCCGGAAAGTGTCTTTGTTAGGCAGGGTGCTTCTTCTGTTCCTGCATCAGAGGCGGCAATTCTCCAGATGATTCATGAATCCAGCAATTTTGTTTATGAAGAGGAGCGTTCTCTCAATCAGGAGCTTACTTTTTCACAATCTGAGCCGCAATTTTCTTCTCGTTCCGTTGAATTCGGTGAAGTTCAAAAAAAGTCTCTTGGCCTAATTGGTTCCGACGGCATGTTTACAAATCTGGGGCTTTTGCTTTCAGATCAATGTCCTCATATTATCAAGGCCGCAGTTTTCAAAGGCAGCACCAAATCGATTTTTCAAAATCGGCGTGAATTCAACGGTTCTCTTTTAAAACAACTAGACGATGCTTTTGCTTTCCTGGATTTGTGCAATCAAACTGCCTCAGAAATTCATGGCTTGGAGCGGGTGGATTCAAAAAGTTATCCTGGCGATTCAATTCGTGAAACTTTGCTCAATCTTATCGTGCATCGGGATTACGCTGTTCTGAGTCCTGCCCTAATCAGCGTTTTTGATGATCGAATCGAGTTTGTTTCGATTGGCGGGCTTGTTCCACAGGTTTCTTTTGATGATATCATGCTTGGGGTTTCAATTGCTCGAAATCCAAAGCTTGCGAATGTATTTTACCGTCTGCATTTAATAGAGGCTTACGGCACTGGCATTCTCAAAATCAACGAAAGCTATTCGGACAAGAGCGTAAAACCCAAAATCGAAGTGTCGAGCCATGCATTCAAAGTCACTCTTCCAAACGCAAATTTTGAGCGTCAACAGGAGCTTTATAAACGCAATCTTGAAGAGCGGCTTATGGCTGTAAGGGAACCGTTCACTCGTGAGCAGCAGATTGATTCACTTTTTGCCCGAAAGCAATTTGTATCGCGCAAAGATGTTGAGGATTCGCTATCGACTTCTCAAGCGAACGCAGTTCTTATTTTGCGAAAAATGCTCGAAGAAGGCAAAATCAACAAAGTTGGCAGTGGAAAGAATGTTCGGTACATTATTCGGCATTAGTTTTCTTCTTGAATATAAAGGCGTATTATCAT
The DNA here is from genome assembly GCF_017430385.1 of Treponema sp. GTDB lineage: Bacteria > Spirochaetota > Spirochaetia > Treponematales > Treponemataceae > Treponema_D. Next base: position 26,341 of record NZ_JAFRNB010000033.1, on the reverse strand, counting down.
ATAATAATTGCATATTTATGTAATATTTTTGCATAAAAATACAATTTTAGGAGTGCGTATGGCATTTTCATGCAATTTCATTGACGGCGGCGTAACGGCGGCACAGGGATTCACGGCAAACGGAGTCTTGAACAAAATCAAGGCAAGCCGAACGACTAACGACACGGCTCTTATTTTCAGCGAAAAGGTCTGCAATGCGGCAGGCGTGTTCACTCAGAACCGCGTAAAGGCTGAGTGCGTAAAATTGACTCGTGACCATATTGCGAACGGAAAGGCTCAGGCTGTAATCGCTAACTCTGGAAATGCAAATGCCTGCACAGGCAAAGAGGGCTACGACAACGCCAACAAAGAGGCTGTTGCGGTTGCAGCAAAAATGAACATCAATTCAGACGATGTTTTGGTACTTTCAACAGGTGTAATCGGTCAGCAGCTCCCGGTTGATAAAATCTTGAACGGTTTGGACAAACTTGCAGACGGTCTTTCAAAAGAAGGTCACAAAGAAGCCCGAATCGCAATCATGACAACGGACACTCATTACAAAGAAGTCGCTCTTGAGACTCAAATCGGCGGCAAAACTGTCCGCATGGGAACAATGGCTAAAGGAAGCGGCATGATTCACATCAATTTGGGAACAATGCTCGGATTCATCACAACTGATGCTTCAATTTCTTCTGAAATGCTCGAAAAGGCTTTGAGAATTTCTGCGGCAGGAACTTACAACTGTGTTTCAATCGACGGAGACACTTCAACAAACGACTCTCTTCTTATTCTTGCAAACGGAATGGCCGGAAACTCTGAAATCACTAGCGAAGGAGCTGATTTTGACGCTTTCGTTGAGGCTTTGAACGCGCTCAATACTCAGATGGCAAAGAAAATTGCTGCTGACGGCGAAGGTGCTACTCGCTTGGTTACTTGCAATGTCGTTGGTGCTGACACTGTAGAGAATGCTCGCGGATTGGCAAAGGCTGTTATCTGCTCAAATCTTGTAAAGGCTGCTTTCTTCGGTGCGGACGCAAACTGGGGCCGAATTTTGGACGCAATGGGCTACTCAGGATTCTTCTTCACACCAGAGAAAACTTCGGTTTCATTCCTCAGCCGCGAAGGTGCAAAACGCTACTTTGAGGACGGAAATCAGAACGGTGGCAAAGAATCTTCTATTAAGGTATTCGATCACGGAGTTCCGCTCAATTTTGACGAGGACCTGGCAAAGAAGATTTTGACCGAAGAAGCAGTTGATATTCTCGTAGAACTTGAAGACGGAAACGCAAAAGGAACTGCCTGGGGCTGTGACCTCACTTATGACTACGTAAAAATCAACGGAGACTATAGAACGTAGGATTTCTCACAGAGGCCACAGAGAGCACAGAGTAAATTACTGTAAAACAAAATTTTTGATTTTAGTCTTGTTCATTTGCAATATGACTGATGTTGAATATGTGTTTTTGTAAACGACTCTCTGTGTACTCCTTAGCTCTGTGAGGAATTTTAATTATTGGAGAAAATTATGTCAGAGAATACAGAAAACGAAATTCGTGGGAAAATCGACCCTCGCTTGGATAATGAGCACTGGTCGGATGTTTTGGTTCAGGCTTTGCCTTATTTCCGCCATTGGGTTGGAAAAACTGTCGTTGTAAAATACGGCGGAAATGCCATGCTCAACGAAGAACTTAAGGCTGCCGTAATGAAAGACATCGTTCTTTTGAATACTATTGGAATCAAAGTCGTGCTCGTACACGGTGGCGGCCCGGAAATCAACCACATGCTTGAGCGTGTCGGCAAGGAATCGAAATTTATCAACGGTCTTCGCTACACTGATGCTGAGACAATGGAAATAGTTCAGATGGTTCTCACTGGAAAACTGAACAAGGACATCGTTGGCCTTATCCTTCAGGAAGGCGGCAAGGCTGTAGGTCTTTCTGGTGTTGATTCAGGCTTGCTCCGCGCAAAAAAAATCGACAAGGACGGCGCTGACTTGGGCTTTGTCGGTGAGGTAACTGAGGTTCACCCGGAAATTGTTCAGTCGCTTTTGGACAAGGGCTTTATTCCTGTCGTTTCAACAGTTGCTTTGGGCGAGCAGGGCGACATGAGCCGCTACAACATCAACGCAGACACGGCTGCCGCAAAAATCGCAGTTGCGCTTGGAGCCGAAAAATTCGTTCAGCTCACAAATGTTGCTGGCGTGCTCCGTGATGTAAATGATCCTAAGTCGCTGATTCAGCGCATTCATCTTGAGGATGTTCAGAAATTCTATGATGACGGAACAATCTCAGGCGGCATGATTCCAAAAATCGAGTGCTGTGTAATGGCAAGAAAGGGCGGTGTTCCTCGAACACACATCATTGACGGTCGAGTTCCACATTCGCTGCTCATCGAAATGTTCAGTGACCGCGGTATCGGCACGATGATTTACTAAGACGGATGATTAGAATTACCTTTGGAAGATAAGGGGATTGAAAGGGGGAAAGAAACCTTTATGTGAAAGGTGTCGTTCCCCCTTTTTTTTATTTATACATATTTGTTGAAAGATACTTGAATGCGTTGTCGGCGAGAATAACTACGATGTTCTTGCCTTTTGCTTCTGGGCGGCGGGCAATCTGGGTTGCTGTCCAGAGGGCTGCTCCTGCTGACTGACCTACGAAGAAGCCTTCCTGTTTTACGAGTTTTCGGCCTGTTTCATAAGCGTCTTCGGCTACTACATTGAAACATTCGTCGTATTTTGTGTCGAAGCTTGTGAAAAGCGGCGGATAATTTTCCTGTGGAACGCCGTCAAAGTTCAGAACGCCGTCGATTGTGTTTCGCTCCGGAAAGTTCGGGTTTTTCTTTGACTGCTCGGCAGGCTGTGCTCCGATAATCTTTACATTCGGATTTTTCTCACGGAAGAATTTTGAAAGACCTGAAAGCGTGCCGCCTGTTCCTACGAGCTGAACCACATAATCGACCTTTCCGCCTGTCGCTTCCCAAATCTCAGGTCCTGTTGATTTTACATGAGCCAGAGAATTGTTGATGTCCGCGCACTGATTCAAGTAGTACCAGCCTTTTGACGCTGCAAAATCTTTGAAGAGTTTTTCAAGGGCGGTCATCGTAAGGCCGTTTTTCAAAAGTTCTGGGAAGCCCGGAACATCTGTTACTTGCAAAAGCTCTGCTCCCAAAGCCTTAAGAATCTGTGAACGTTCCTGAGAAACAAGTGGCTGAATAACGGCCACGAATTTATATCCCTTTGCGTTTGCAAAAGTCGCCTCACCAATTCCTGTGTTTCCGCTGGTGTAGTCAATCAAAGTCATTCCAGGATGAATGTCGCCGCGTTTTTCTGCTTCTTCGATGATGTTGAGTGCCGCACGGTCTTTGACACTGCCCGAAGGATTGAAATACTCGAACTTACCGAGAATATTTGCCTCAAGGTTCTCAGATTTTTCATAGCGGTGAAGACGGACAAGCGGTGTGTCCCCAACAAGTTCTGTTATTGAATCGTAAATTTTTGCCATAATATTTTCTCCTTTAAAAACTCCGCGTTAGCGGCGTTGCACGGAAGCAACGGATTCGCAAGTTTCTGCCAACGGCAGAAACTTGGTCGTGATAAAAATTACACGGATGTAATTTTTATCATGCCTCCTTTTTTTTGTTTCTCACAGAGACCACGGAGGGCACAGAGAGTTTGCATATTATGAAATTCTCTCTGTGCTCTCTTTTGCTCTGTGAGTTATTATTCAAAATAATTGTATTCAATCAGCTCGATAAGATTTTCGTTCTTTTCGGCTGCCGCAAGTGAAAGAAGCGACCATGCGTTTCCTGCTGTTCCGATGTAAAGACCTGTGTAAGAGTGAACATCAGTTGGAATTGTTCGCCACCAGGCTCCGCTCCACCTTCGCAATGCCTTCTGATGGTAGATATCGCCGTCAGCGTCCGCAACGAATGACTGACCGACTACAGTTTTGGCCGCCCGCTTTGCATATTCCAGGAATTCTGGGTTTTTTGTGAGCTTGTAAACCGAAACGAAATGTTCGAGCAAGCCAGGAGTTCCGCAGCACAAAGCCTGACTTTGCCAGTAACCGCGGCTGAAAATCTCTGGTGCTCCCGCTTTGATGATTCCCCGGCTCAGCTTCAAAATCCAGTCCAAATAATGTTTTTCGCCAGTAATCTTGTAGAGCAGGTGGAACAAAAGCGAAGTTCCTGCAGGTCCGTGGCAAGTGCTCAGGTAATAGAACTCTGTTGAAGGGCCTCGCTCAAGGCTGTCGAGATAAGGCACGAGAACCGCTTCCTCGTCACCGACCGCAATTCCTTCGATATATTTTGCCGCTTCTTTTGCCGCGTTCAAAAATCTTTCATCCTTTGAGATGTTGTAGAGAATCGCAAAGATCCAGCCCACGCCGCTTGTTCCGTGGGCGTTGTTTACCCAGAAAACATCTTTTGGGAAGTCGATTATCGTCAGGTCAACGACATTCCAGTAAGTTCCCCCGCGTGGGGCCGGCTTTCCTTTGCTCAAAAGAAAGTTTCCGAAACTTACAGCTGAATCAAGATATTTTTTGTCGCCAGTGAGCTTGTAAATCGCCGCAAGATAAGTCACAAATCCCGCATCGCCGCACAAATCGTTCTGCTCGCTCCAGTAAATGCCAGCGTCAGATTTTTTTGCTGCTACAAGAAGGTCGTCTGCAACTTTAATCACATAGTTTTTGTAAAATTCTTCACCTGTAAGCTCAAAGAGTTTAAGGACAAGGTATGCGCTTCCTGTAGGGCCGTTGTAGTAGCCTGCTGCCCAGCCTGGCATATTTTTTACATGAACGAGTTTTGAGGCCCCGCTTGCCTTTGCGTTCAATGTGCGCTCGTAAAAAGCCGAGCCTTCGTCACTTTCGATGATTTCTTTGGCAGCTGATTTTGCTTCTTCAAGATATTCGGCCTTTTTTGTAGCCTGATACAAGCGAAGATAGAAAAGACCGACTCCAGCCGAGCCACCGTAAAGTGACTTTGGTGTGAGCATCGGATAGTCAGTGAAATCTTCTTTTGAATCCGGGCTTTGGCTCCAGAGTCTGCCGTATTTTCCGAGCGAGCCGGTTGTTTTAATCCAAGAAGCTGTCTGCTCCGCGAAGTTTATGTAATCGCCGGAATCATATTCCTTGAAAAGTATATTTTCAGCCATGTTTTCTCCTTTTTGTGGTGTAGTTACCTAGTAGGTTACTAGGAATAATTAAAATATACAGCTATTCACCTACTAAGTCAATAGATTAATTAAAAAAAATTGTTGAAAAGCCTAAAAAAGAGGGAGCCAAGCCGTTATCACGACTGGGAGTCCGTTTTTTTTATTGAATATTTGCCGCGATTCTTTCCAACGCTTCCTGTAGAATCGGGCGTGGCGTTGCGATATTGATTCTCTGGTAGCCTTCGCCCTCGATTCCGAACATTGTGCCTCTGTCGAGCCAGACTTTTGCCTTGTTTACGATTATGTCATCGAGTTCCGAATCAGAATAGCCGTAAGCCGAAAAATCCAGCCACAAAAGATATGTTCCCTCTGGTTCGATAAGTCGTGCTTTAGGAAGATTTTTCGCAACAAAATCTCTCACAAAGTTAAGATTAGCGACAAGATGTTGCTTAAGTTCTGAAAGCCATTCTTTTCCATGCTCATAAGCCGCTTTAGTTGCTACAAAACCCATCAGGCTTGGCTCGTCGTAGCCGGTTTTGTCGCGTTCATCGTGGAATTTCTTTTTGAGAGCGGGATTCTGAATAAAATTGATTGAAAACTGAAGTCCTGCTAAATTGAAAGTCTTGCTTGCGGAAGTTGAAACGATTGAATTTTCTGCGGCTTCTTTTGAAATCGTTGAGAATACTGTATGCTTGTTCGGCTCGAAGACAAAATCATTGTGAATTTCATCGGCGAAAACAATGACTTTGTGCTTAAGACATATTTCTGAAAGGCGGGTAAGCTCTTCGCGTGTCCAGACTCGGCCGACCGGATTGTGCGGGCTGCAAAGAATGAAAAGTTTGACATCATTTTCGACGATTTTCTTTTCAAAATCTTCAAAATCAATCTGCCATTTTCCGTCTTTTTCAAAAAGTGATGAAGTTACGAGCTTTCGGTTGTTCGCGAGAATCATATTTTTGAAAGGGTAGTAAACAGGAGTCTGAATAATGACCGCTTCTCCTTCGCGGGTAAAAGCCTTGATTGCACATGAGATTGCAAAAACAACGCCCGGAGTTGTGACAACCCAGTGCCGAGCAATGTCGAAATTGTGCTCAGTTTTCTGCCAGTTTTTGACAGCTTCGTAAAAATCTTCGCCGGGAACTGAATAACCGAAAATTCCGTGGTTTACTTTTTCGTGCAATGCTCCGAGAATTGCTGGGGCAGTAGGAAAGTCCATGTCGGCAACCCAAAGTGAAAGAACATCCGCGGGCTTTCCGCGGGCAACGGCAAGGTCATATTTTATTGCGTTAGTATTTTTTCGATCTGTGATTTTGTTGAAGTCGTAAATCATTTGAGGCTCCTTGTATTTTTTGATTAAAACCTATTAAGTTGGTAGGTAATATTATTCTAATATACCCTCTCATTTTTAGCAAGCAGGGAGCCGTGAAATTTTTGGCTAAATAGCGAGTTTAGAACTTATTGGATATTGCAAAAAACGACGCGAAGGAGTGAAACGGCTTACGAAAACACTCAGTTTGTGCTGCCGCGTGAGCGGCAAATGTATATAATTACAAGCACAAACTGCGTGTAGCAGGCGAGCAGGCCTTCACAGCATAGCTGTTCGGAGACTCACTCAAAATGCTCCACCGGAGCATTTTGCCGGCTACGCCGTCGTTCCCTAGATTTCGCTAAGCCGTTATCACGACTGGAAGCCGTTTTTTGATACAGCCGCTAAATCTTAAAACTCGCCATTTGACCTATTTGATTGTGATTCGGCCTGCGCCGTTTGGATTTTCGTAATCAAGAAGGTAATTTTTGTAAGAAGAGAGTGGGCTGTTTGCTGTTGAGATGTGTGGCTTTCCGTCTTCACCTTTTGCGAATGATTTTACATAAGCTGAGGTCATCAGATAGTCTTCGCCAACATAGTCCTTTACGAGTTTTGTGTTTGCGAGCATTGCAAATCCATCGCCCATGTTACGCAATGTGTAGTTCAATCCGGCCATTGTGTAAGTTTTTGCGAGGTCGATTGGCTCGTAAGCTGCGGTCTCTTTGTTGTAAATCTGGATGTCTGTTACGCGGTATTTTGTTGGTGCGCTAGTCCAGAGTCCTTCTGCTGAGGTTTTGATTGTGTCCGGGATTGAAGTGTCGATTGTGTATTTGATTCCGGCAACATGAAGCAATCCGCCGTTTTCACCTACGCCTGCTTTTCGTGCTCCAAACTCAAGTGCTTCGAGAACTTCCTGACCTGAAAGCTCAACAATGCACATTACATTGCCGAACGGCTGAACTGTTTTTGCAGATTTGTAGCTGTATGAACCAGCCGGCAAGTCTGAACGGATTCCGCCTGCGTTTGCGATTGCGATGTCACATTTGAGCTGCTCGACTTCATTGAAGTAGTAGTAAGCTGCATCTGCAACGAGGTCGCCCAAGTTTGTTTCCTGTTTGCGGACGATTCGTGCTTTTGGATTTTCCGGGTCGTTGATGTAAAGTGGAACGTCAGAAACTGCAATCTCTTCGTTCATTTTTTCGTCAACTTTTTCGCCCCATGCCTTTACGAGTGCTGAAACTGTTTCGTCTGAGCGGTCATAGCTTGTAATGAGCTCGGCTTTTTTGTCGTTGTCAGAAAGTGTGAGTTTTCCGATTGCGGCGAAATAGCAGCCTGTCTGTGTAAGAAGGACGTCTTTTCCTGTTGAGTCTTTGACGAGTCTTTCTGGAACTGTTGAGTGAGAGTGACCGTCGATAAATGCATCGAGACCGTGTGTGTTTTCGATTACTTCAACGCTTGTCCACGGAGATGATGTTTTGTCGTCACCGAGATGGCCGAGTGCTACAACATAGTCAGCTTTTTTTGAAGCTGCGTCGATTGCCTTCTGAACCATGCTGTAAAGTTCTTTTCCGTCTTCGCCGCCGCCGATTTTATAGATGAATTTTGTTCGTGCTTCGTCCATAAAATATGCAGGAGTTGATTTTGTGTAAGTCTCCGGAGTCATGATTCCGACAAATGCGACCTTTGTTTTGCCGAATTTGAGGACTTTGTATGCTTCTGTAACCGGCTTGTTGTTTTTTGTTTTGAGGAAGTTACATGCTACATAAGGATATTTTGCTTCCTTGATGATTTCAAAAAGTCGTTTTGCACCGTAATCAAATTCGTGGTTGCCGATTGTTGCGATGTCATATTTTGCGGCGTTCATGAATTTGATGATGCTTGCGCCGTTGTCCATTGAGCCGTAAGCAGTTCCCTGAATATGGTCTCCGGCATCAACAAGGGCAACCTGTTTTCCCTGTGCCTTGAGGTCATCGCGGAGTGCGACGACTGAGCCATAAGAAAGCCCTGGTACTTTGTTACCGTCTTTGTCCTTTACAGTGTTTGCGATGTAAGTGTGAACATCATTTGTGTAAAGGATTGTTACTTCTCCACGAGGCTTGCCCCATGCAGAAACAAATGCAATGAAAAACAATGATAAAGCTAAACCAAATCTTTTTTTCATTTGAATTCCTCCAAATTTTTTATTGGTTTATAATACTGTTTTTCATAAGGTTTGAGTAGATGGTTTTGAAGGGGGGACAGGGAGCCGTTCGCGGAAGCGAAAAAACTCGTGAGACGAGTTTTTAGGCGAGTCTCGGTGAAGGCTATGCCTGAACCGCTTCCCCTCGCTCCAACCGCTTCGCGTTTTCCGCTACCCCCTGTGCGGGCTTCAAACGCCAGCCCGCAACGCCTGGCTTAAATCTTCTATTAAGTCATCTGCGTTTTCGATACCGACGCTCAGCCTTAAAAGAGTGTTCGTGATTCCACGTTTATTTCGCTCTTCTTCAGGAACATCGACATGGGTTTGTGTGGCCGGATAGGTAATCAGCGTGTCGATTCCGCCTAAGCTTTCCGCAAAGTGAATGATTTTTACGCTTTTCAGAACCCGCTCCACAGTTTCCGGGCTGTCAACATAGAATGAAATCATGCTGCCAAAGCCTTTGGCCTGAGTTTTTGATATTTCGTAACCCTTGCTTTCTGGAAGTCCTGGAAACAAAATGCCTTTTACGCGAGGATTTTTCTTGAGTGCCTCAACAATTTTGAGAGCGTTCTCGCACTGGCGGTCGAGCCTCACAGAAAGTGTTTTGATTCCACGCACAATCATGTAGCTGTCAAAGGGCGGAAGTGCTGAGCCTGTTGTCTTTGTGATGATTTCGAGTTTTTCGGCAAGATTTTTGTCGTTCGTGGTGACAAAGCCTGCGAGCGTGTCATTGTGCCCGCACAGGAATTTTGTACCGCTCTGAACTACGACATCCGCGCCCAGCAGAATCGGCTGCTGTAAGTACGGTGTGAGAAATGTGTTGTCCACGATCAATATCGCACCGATTGAATGGGCATACTCCGCTGTTTTTTTTATGTCCGTGATTTTCATCAGGGGATTGCCCGGCGTTTCAATGAATATGATTTTTGTGTTCGGTTTTGAAGCCTTTTTGACATTTTCAAGCTCTGTCGTGTCGGTGTAAGTTGTGTCGAAGCCGAGTTTTTTACCGATTGTGTTCAAAAATCGCTCTGTTCCGCCATAGAGATCATCTGAGCAGACGACATGAAGCCGTTCACCTTCCTTTTCGTGCAGAATTATCGCATCGAAGAGGGCAGTGATTGCCGCAAGCCCGCAGTTGTAGGCAAAGCCAAACTCAGCATGGTCAAGCGAGGCAACAAGTTTTTCAAGATAGTCACGGGTCGGGTTTTTAAGCCGCGAATAATCGTAGCCTGTGGACTGTCCCAAAGCCGGGTGCGCAAAAGTTGCTGACTGATAAATGGGAAGCGCGATGGCCCCAGTCCTGTCACAAGCCTCATAATCAATCCGCCCCCGGACACAAATCGTATCAATATTCATTTTTTTTTCTCCAGCCGAGCGTTAGGGATTGCAGGGGCGGCGAAGCCGTTGCCGATAGGCAATGAAGTGCGAAAGCACGGAACCCCGAAAAGCCCGACCCGCCGAAGGCGGGTAACGCCCTAAATCTTTATTTATAAAACCGCTTCAGTTCAACGCTGATGCTTATATACGAGAGCAAATGCACAAAACAAGCGTAGGTGGGGTTCTGTCACAAAGTCGCTTGAACTTGTTCACCGCGACTTTGATGGCAGGTTCCCGCCGGGAGCTTGTTTTGTGTGTAAGCCATCAAATACAATAATCATAGCCGTTGAACTGACGGTTTTTTTCTGCTATTTGCTCCAGTGTGTTTGAGTCCACGAAGTCGTTTATGACCGTGTTGAACTCGTTCCAGAAATCATCGTTACCCACCGAACTGACAGTCGGCGCTTCCGAGACCGTCCGTGGATTTAAATCCCCTTCCATAGCACGCAGAATTTCTCCCACGGTGTATGTATCTGGCTGCCGGGCAAGTTTGTACCCGCCGTTATTTCCACGCAGTCCTGTTACAAGTCCTGATTTGCTCAGCTGAATCAGAATTTGCTCCAGATATTTTGAAGAAAGATTGTGCCTGTGCGAAAGCAGTTTGAGCGGAATGTAGCTTTCCTGATTCTGCTCTGCAAGTTCCGTCATGATGAGTAATGCGTACTGTCCTTTAGTTGAAATCTTTAACATGTTTCGTTTCCTATCAAAAATTAGTAAGAGGCAGGGAAAATTTTGTATCTCTACCCATTGACATACTAGGTTAATATCATGATAATACACTTAACCTACTTACGCAATAGGTAAAGATAAAAAAATAAAGAGGTGTAAAAATGGCAAAGAAACTTCGGCAGATAGCTATTTATGGAAAGGGTGGAATTGGAAAATCTACAACAACACAGAATTTGACAGCAGGATTGCTTGAGCTCGGAAAAAAAGTTCTGGTAGTTGGTTGTGACCCAAAAGCGGATTCAACCAGACTTTTGCTCGGAGGCCTTCATCAGAAGACTGTATTGGATACAATTCGTGACAACAAGACTGAGATTCAGCTTGAAGATTTGCAGAAAGTCGGATTTAAGGGCGTTCGATGCGTAGAGTCAGGCGGACCGGAGCCGGGAGTTGGATGCGCTGGCCGAGGTATCATTACTTCTATTTCTATGCTTGAAAATCTTGGCGCATATACGGAAGATTTGGATTATGTTTTCTATGATGTTTTGGGCGACGTTGTTTGTGGTGGATTTGCAATGCCAATCCGCGAGGGCAAGGCTCAGGAAATCTACATCGTTGCTTCTGGTGAAATGATGGCTTTGTACGCCGCAAACAATATTTGTAAAGGTATTGCCCGCTATGCCGAGCGCGGTGACGTTCGATTGGGCGGAATCATCTGTAACAGCCGAAACGTTGACCGCGAGCTTGATTTGCTCCGTGCTTTCACAAAAGAACTCAACACTCAGCTCATTTACTTTGTTCCACGAAACAACATCGTTCAGCAGGCTGAAATCCGAAAGAAGACTGTAATCGAGTATGCGCCGGAAAGCTCGCAGGCTCAGGTTTATCGTGATTTAGCTCAGGCAATCGACGAGAACACAAACTTCACGATTCCGACACCAATCACACAGGAACGCCTGGAAGAAATTCTTATCGAAAACGGCATGATGGAGCCGGAAGGAAACTACTCAATCTAGGAAAATTAAGGTTGATGGCATCTCTAAAACATGATTTTTTGAGTTTTTTAAGGAGTTTTTCTGTCTAAATAATCCATCGTGTACTGCACGGCTAGGGCGGCGGCGTAGTGATAGCTGTCTTCGGCAAGGTCAAAATGCTCGTTGTGATGCGGGTAGCTTGTCGCTTCGCCGTCGCTGGAGCCGGCGTGAATGTATGTTCCCGGTGCTTTGCGTGAAAAATCTGCGAAATTGTCAGCCATGAAGCGTTTTTCGATGTTCGTGATGATGTTTTCGGACGGAACGATTTTTTTAGCAGATTCGATGACTTCCGCCACGGTTTCGGTAGGATTTATGAGCGGGTCTGAAATGTCCTCGATTTCAACATCCGCTTTTGCTCCGTATTCTTCCGCAATATTTGCAGCGATTTTGCGCACTGCATCAGCGAGTTTTTTTCTTGATTCTTTTGAAAAAGCCCTGATTGTTCCTTCCAAGACAGCCTCAGATGGAATTATGTTGTAAGTCGTGCCAGAATGAAAGCTTCCGATTCCGATTAAGCCGCCTTCAACCGGCGAAACGAGCCTTGAAACGACAGTCTGAAGCTGGGAAGCAATCAGTGCGCCGACAAAAAGAGAATCTGCGCCAAGTTCAGGATATGTGATGTGACTTGATTTTCCGTGAACCGTGATTTTAAGCCGGTCGCAGCTTGCCATGTCGCTTCCAGTTTTGATCGCAAACTTTCCGACATCAAGGCCGGACTGAAAGTGAATTGCGAATGTTCTGTCAACATTGTCTAAAATCCCTGAATTGATTATATCCCGCGCACCGTTTCCGATTTCTTCTGCTGCCTGAAAAGCAAAAATCACCTTGCCCTTAAAGTCTTTTTTGTGTGCGGAAAGGATTTTTGCCGCTCCCAAAAGATAAGCCGTGTGGCCGTCGTGACCGCAGGCGTGCATGATTCCAGAATTCTGGCTTTTGTAAGGCACATCATTTTCTTCCTGAATCGGAAGGGCATCAATGTCCGCACGGAGAAGAAGCGTTTTCCCAGGAACGCCAGAGTCAAGCTCCGCGATGACATTTGTTCCGGCAACTCTTTTGAAGGGAAGTGCGATTTCTGAAAGTTTTTCTTCTATATATTTGCAAGTGTTGAACTCATTGTGCGCAAGTTCAGGATGAGAATGAAAATAATTTCGCAGCTCGACCATGTAAGGTTTGAGCTCAAGGGCTTCTTCCAGAATTGTCATTTGTTCCTCCGCTGGGAAAGGGTACTATGTGTTACCCATTGAGTCAATAGGTATCACATAGCTACTACGCGCTCGAAGCATAGCTTCGAACGAGACTCGCTCAAAACTCACCTCGTGAGTTTTGCCCCCGCACGCGGGGCCGCTCCCTATCTATTGACTAAATAGGCAAAAAGATTTATAACCTAGTATATTAGTAGGTATTAATATGGCAGAAGCAAGTATTATTGAGTTAAAAAATATATCGAAGATTTTTCAGACTGAGGACGGGAATTTTACTGCGGTTGATGATGTTTCGCTTTCGGTAAAAAAGGGCGAGATTTTTGGAATCATCGGCTATTCGGGCGCAGGAAAGTCAACGCTTGTGCGGGCAATAAAACTGCTCGGCCGGCCGACTTCGGGCAGCGTGACCGTGCGTGGCAAGGATTTTCTTTCGCTTTCTGCAAAGGAACTTCGTGAAGAGCGCAAAAAAATCGGAATGATTTTCCAGCATTTCAACCTGATGAAAAGTCGCACTGTTGAGTCCAATGTTGCTTTTCCTCTTAAACGCTCAGGGCTTTCAAAGACAGAAATTTCTGAGCGGGTAAAAGAACTTTTGAAACTGGTTGAGATTGAGGGAAAGTCAAAGGATTTTCCGAGCCAGCTTTCGGGCGGTCAGAAGCAGCGAGTTGCCATTGCGCGCGCTCTTGCAAACAATCCTGACATTCTCTTGTGTGATGAGGCAACTAGCGCACTTGATCCGACCACAACCCGCTCAATTCTTGCGCTTCTAAAAAGGCTTAACAAGGAGCTGGGGCTTACAATCGTAATCATCACGCATCAAATGGAAGTAATCAAAGAGATTTGTGACAAAGTTGCGGTCATGGAAAACGGAAAAGTCGTTGAGCAGGGCGAAGTTTTTGACATTTTTGCAAAGCCTCAGAACGAAGTGACCAAACGATTCATCCGCTCGACATCAAATCTTTCAAAAGTTGAGCAGCTGATTTCGGAAGATTCGCCTGTGGTGCATCTCGAAAAGGACGAAAAACTCGTTCGCTTTACTTACATTACAAAAAATGTTTCGGAGCCACTGATTTCGGCGATTTCAAGGCTGTATGAAGTGACGATAAACATCATCTTCGCAGAGATTGAAATAGTGCAGGACGCCCCAATCGGCGGAACGGTAGCAATCGTAAGCGGAGAGGCCGGCACGATAGACCGTGCATTGAAGCACATCGCGGCTCTGGATGTCGGGGTCGAGGTGCTAAAGACAGGGACGAAATAATTAGACGCAGATATATAAATAAACCACAGATGGCACAGATTACACAGATTGAAACATAGAATCTGTGTAATCTGTGTAATCTGTGGTTGAAACTTCGGGGGTACGGGGGCGTAGCCCCTGTAGATGGGGGTGTCGGCGCAACGAAGTGCGACGCAGGGGGAAGCGGTTCAGGCATAGCCTTCACCGAGACTCGCCTAAAAACTCGTCTCACGAGTTTTTTCGCTTCCGCGAACGGCTCCCTATCCCCCTTTTTATTATGGAGGAGAAAATGACTGATTTTATTGAGACGATTTTGCCGAATGTGGCGAAACACCCGGAGCGATTTTTTAACGGGCTTCTGGAGACTTTTATCATGACGATTTGGTCTGGGGCGATTAGTTTTGTACTGGGGCTTTTGATTGGAATTACGATTACCGTGACCAAAAAGGGCGCGATTTTGGAGAACAGGCCGGTTTATCAGATTTTTGACAAGCTGATCAACCTGTTCCGCTCGATTCCGTTCATTATTTTGCTGACCGGCGTTATGCCTCTGAGCCGACTGATTATGGGAACGGCGATTGGCGTGCGGGGAGCGATTGTGCCTCTGATTTTCGGAACTGTGCCGTTTTTCAGCCGACAGATTGAGAGTGCCCTTGCCGAAGTCGATGACGGCCTTGTTGAAGCTGCCGAAAGCATGGGGCTTGGCCCGCTCGACATTATTTTCCGCGTGTACCTCAAAGAAAGCGTTGGGCCGATTGTGCGCGTGACGACAATTACCACGGTGAGCCTGATTGGCTTGACTGCGATGGCGGGTGCGGTCGGTGCCGGTGGTTTGGGAAATTACGCGATTATGTACGGTCACGACAGGAATCAGCTTGATGTCACATGGCTTACGATTGTCGTGCTTGTGATTGTGGTCAATTTGATTCAGCTTGGGGGAAACAGGATTATTAAGAGAAATAAACACTAAGAGAATGAAGCGGCTGTGCATAAGCAAAATATTTTATCAAGGTGGCAGAAAATGAGTTTGAATCGAAGAAAAATCGCAATTATTGGTGCTGGGCATGTCGGAAGTCACGGTGGATATGCCTTGATTTCGCAGGGCTTGGCAGAAGAAATTGTTTATATCGATATTGACCAGAAAAAGGCTGAGGCACAGGCTCTGGATCTGTTTGATTCTTCCACTTATCTTGACCGACATGTGAAGGTCTACGCGGGCGATTATCCTGACATTGGCGACGCAGACATTCTGATTGTGGCGGCAGGTCCTTTGCCCGACATGAAGGCTGGCCAGAACGACCGCCAGCAGACTTTGGGGGCGACGGTTGAGATTTTGAAGGACATTGTGCCTAAAATCAAGGCGAGCGGATTCGACGGAATCATCATAAACATTTCAAATCCGGCTGATGTGGTGGCCCATTACCTGCAGGAAAAACTTGGATGGAACCCGAAACGTATTCTTTCTACAAGCACCACGCTTGATTCTGCCCGAGTCCGCCGTGCAATCAGCGAGGCAACCGGCTACGACCAGAAATCAATTCAGGCTTATGCTTTGAGTGAGCACGGCGAGACTCAGTTTGTGCCATGGAGTCTTGTGACTGTGGCAGGAAAGCCCCTTTTAGAGCTGATTAAGGAGCAGCCGGAAAGGTTCGGAAAGCTCGACCTTGAAGAAATTGCCTTACGGGCAAAAAAAGCGGGCTGGATTATCCTTGGCGGAAAAGGAAGTACGGAATTCGGAATCGGAGCCAGCATCGCCAATGTTGTAAAAGCGATTTTTGGAGATGAAAACAGGATTCTGCCGGTTTCGACTCTTTTGACCGGGCAGTACGGATACAAAGATGTTTTTGCAAGCGTTCCCTGCCGCCTGAATAATGAGGGAGTTGCGGAAGTGATTGAGCTGAACCTGACCGATGAAGAAAAGGCAAAATTCGACGCAAGCGTTAAGAGCATGTCGGAAAACTACAGAAGAGCTTTGGGGATGTGAGGGAAGGGAAATAAGGGAAATTTTCCTCTAATTTCCCTTGTTTTCATCTATTTTTCGTAAATGCAGTTCAAAATTCTTACTTTGTGCGTAGTCAGTTACGCAGCATATAAATCTTTTTGGAAATCAATAAACACTTTGCTGATTTCCCCTAAAGGTCCAAGCTGCTCTTTTGCATCATTTATAGTACCGTACTTTAGCTTAATAAGTTCAGGCAGATTTTCCATTGAAAGTTCACCATACCCTTGCTGGATATACTGTTGTAATACAAAGTCAACAAAGTCTTTTTGTTTTGCATTAAGTTCTGCAGCAAGTAAAGGCCTGACAATATTAACACGCTGCTGACGTTCAAGAGGACTTGTGTTATAAGCAAGATATTCAAGTACATCAAGCAAATCACACTTTTCGTAATTAAGCATTTCCTGAACTTTAAAAAGTTTATCTAAAGAAAAACCTTCATGTTCCATTTTTTCAAGCAGGGCGTATCTTGTCTCTGGATTCTGCCATTGCTTTCTTAAATCCTCTTCATCGGTGAAGAATTTTGGAAGCGTATTTTTATCAACAAGAATATCTGCAAATTCTTTGATTGTAATCAGTTTGCCATCATACATTACTCTTTCTTCCCATTGGAAATCCTGCTTGATTTTTGCTTTTCGTCCATCACCCAATTCAATTTCAATAAGCTCTTTTGGACAGGTACAGGGAAGGTTTCCACAGATTGGGCATGGTTTTGGAGGGCATATGCAAGGTGACTTTCCGCATACAGGGCAAGGACGAGGAGGCTTTTTACACTCACAAGGCCACTTACCGCAGAGCGGACATTTAGGATGAGCGGCACATTCACAAGGATATTTTTCACAAATAGGGCAAACTGGATTTGGATTATCCCATTCTTCATCGTAAAACTGTTTATGAGCACCAACAAAATCATAAATTGTGAAATAATATTTATCATCAAAAAGACGGGTTCCGCGGCCAATAATCTGCTTGAACTCAATCATGTTCGGAACAGGACGCATCAAAACAATATTGCGGACATTCTGAGCATCAACGCCAGTGCTGAGTTTTTGTGAGGTCGTTAAAATTGTCGGAATCGTTTTTTCATTGTCCTGGAATCTTTTAAGCTGCTCTTCACCTTCCGCGCCGTCGTCGGCAGTTACACGAACACAGTAATTAACTCCGCGCTTTGCCTGTGAGTTTATCATATCGCGAATCTGCATTGCATGATTCTGTGTTACACAGAAAACAATGGCTTTTTCATCTGGATTTGCACTTTCTAAGAATTCTGCTACACGAAGCTCATCCCTTTCGCGGATTTTTATTTTCCCGTGATAGAAATCTGCTTCGGGATAAGTTTTATCTTTGTCTAAAAGGTCTTTGCCCTGAATGATTTTGTCATCTTCATCATAAACATATTCATCAATAATCTGATTCGTACAACTCTTTACGCGGTAAGGAGTAAGGTATCCGTCTTCAATTCCCTGTTTAAGCGAATACTGATAAACAGGCTCACCAAAATATTTATAAGTGTCTCCATTTATAGTTCGTCGTGGAGTTGCAGTAAGACCAAGCTGATAAGCAGGCTGGAAATATTCCATCAACTTACGCCACACACTCTCGTCATTTGCACCACCACGGTGACATTCATCTATGATGATAAAATCAAAGAAGTCAGGAGAATACTGTTTGTAATATTCCTGTACTGGTAGGGGGAAGACTCCCCCTGCGCGCCCACTCCGTTGGTCGCTACCCTCTCTACAGGGGATATCCCCCGTAACGCCCCCTTCTGTTTCGCCGTCACCACCACAAATCATAGTCTGGAAAATCGTAAAATAAATGCTTTGTCCCTTTGGCACTTTACCGCCATTCTTGCGGATTTCTTTTGGAGTAATTCTGGCTAATGCATTCTGGTCAAAAGCAGCAAAGGCATTAAAGGCCTGGTCTGCAAGAATATTTCTGTCTGCTAAAAAAAGGATTTTGGGAAGCCTCCGTTTTCTGCAATGTTCCAGTGAGTCTGCATAAGCTTCCAGCAAATTTGGAAGGCAATGTAAGTTTTACCTGTACCTGTTGCAAGCGTTAAAAGAATACGGTCAACCTTGCGGCTTATGGCATCCAATACGGCATTAACAGCATTCTCCTGATAGTAACGGGGCATTTTCCCGCCGTCTCGGTTGAAAGGTTCAAGATTAAATTTATCTCGCCAGTCGTTTTTGTCCGGGAATGTCATTGCCCAGAGCTCTTGTGGAGTAGGAAAACGGTCTACAAAGCCTTCTGTAAAATCTCCGGGTTTTGCCTGCATATCAATAGCCCAGATTTTGTCGCCGTTTGTAGAATAAGTCCAGCGGATATTCATGGCCTTTGCATATTTTTTAGCCTGCTCTACGCCTGCGCTAACATCAAGCTCGTCTTTCTTGGCTTCAATGATTCCAATCTTTACGCCTTTGTAAGTAAGAAGATAATCAATTTTATCCGGATTTCTTTTTGCTTTTGTAACAATACGGCCAGGCGACACAATATAAGCACGCTGTTCAGTAAAAATATCGCTACCTTCTACAATGCCCCAACCGGCAGCATGAAGAGCAGGATCGATTTTCTTTAACCTTGTGTCGCTTTCGTTCATATTGTTCTCCGTTTGTGCACATTATCACAATATGCACAAATTTTTGCAATTTTTGTGCATATTGTTTAAATTAGGGGAAATTTTCCTCTAATTTCCCTATTTTATTTTCTGTTCATCAACATATTCAAACCAGAATAGAGGAAATGCATTAAGCACTGCAACTTCATGATTTGGAATTACATACTTTTCAATCTGTTTATTAAAAATAGTTTGCTGATTTATTGAATCTTTATTTTCGGGAATTGAATAATCATCAGTACATATAAAATGTGCTTTTTTGATATTTAATTCTTTTAGAAGCAACCAGTTTTGTTTGATTTTTTCTGTACGCGCTTTATCATCCGAAATTTTCAATTCTCCAGATTTATGTAAATCAAAGCATAAATATTTCAAGTTTTTATAATAAGAATCTTCATCTACAATCTTCTTAAAACTTTTTTCGCTCATTAAATCAAAAATATAATTCTTAAAATCTTCATCAGGTAATTCTTTCTTAAAGAAGCGGTAAGACTCAATCATAGGATAATTTATATACAACTTAATTCCGTTGCGCTCAGAATCAAGGCTTTCATTTTCAAAATAGTTGAATAGTTCAAGAATCTTTGCATTCTGCTGCTCTATCGTGAGTTTGTTCTTTTCGTCCTTCTTGCGGATATCATAATCAAAGAACATAAAGATTTCAGAAACTTCGTAAGAATATTTTATTCTGTCCAAATCTGATTTCACTTCTTTATGTTTTGCGGCTTCCTCTTTCAAAACATTTATAAGATTTACTGAGCCATCAAAAATACCATATTCTTTAATTGTGTCATACAAAGAAAAAATATTGCTACAGTAGTAATGGAGAATCTCTTCTTCATTCAGTTCAAAGTGGAAAATCTCTTTTAATGTTTTATAGAGACGGGGTTCATCGTTTTTTCCTTCAAAGATAAAAAGAATCATTTACCAAACGTACCACCGCGATAAAGTTTTTCAAGATTATGACCATAACGTAATTCTTTTAAAGTTGCGTTGTGTGCATTTACAATTTTGTCTTTTGAACAAATGTAATAGCAGTCAGGGCGAAGCAAATCATTTGTGAAGATTGAAGTATTATGAGTTGTAAGCAGCACCTGACAGCCATAAGATTTTAAGCGTTCAATAATAAAGTACGAAAGTTCAAAATGATAGAAGGCATCAAACTCATCAATGAAAATAAATGACGGGCATTTTTTGGGATCTGCAATGTCTTCGAGCCAGTAATAAACAAGAAGTAATGAACGCATACCGGAAGATGCAGCCAAATTGAAATCAATGGTATTATCATTGCCATATTTTATCATCAACTGTTCTGCACCATTCCAAATTCTATGGTCAAGTTCATCTTCAAATCCTGCATCTTTAAAAAATTTTTGTAAATCTGCAAAATGATTTTCTTTTACAATTTTGTCTATAATAGATTGACCACTAACAGGGGTATAGCCTACAAACCCCTTGGTGTCCAAAGACCAGAATAAAAGCATCTTGCTAACAAAGTCGTACATTTTTTCAAAGAGTTCATTTTCTTCGTTTTGAGTAAGGATAACATTTGATTTTATAAAACGAAGAATTGAAAAATTAAGTTGCTTTAAAATCAAATTTGTATTTTCAGCACCTTTCATATTTAGGACAATTTTGTTTTTATCATTAAGGCGATTGTAGTCTACAAGAATTTTATCATTAATTCTTAGTTTTTCTGAAAGGATGTCCTTAAATTTGCTTTTGGTATATGAATAAACAACATCCCTATTATTAAAAGAAAAAGTATATTCAAAAGAAATTACCATATCGTTTGAATAACGATTCTCGTAATTAGCATAATTTTCTTTACTGATATAATTATCTGTAAGCGTCCCAACAATATCAAAAATGGCAAGACCAAGAGAAGATTTACCGCTGGCATTTTTACCGTACATTACAGCAGTTTTTACAATTCCATCTTTTACAGCTTCTGTATTAAAAGTGTAGTTACCAGTTGTAGAAAAATCAATTGTTACCGGTTCTTTAAAAGCCTTAAAGTTACTTACCGTTAATGATTTAAGCATAATCAAACCTCATAAATAATTATACTACATTATCGACAAAATGCACTAAAAAACGCACTTTTGCCGTAATTTTTTTACGGCAAGTATATATTTTGTTTTAAATAATTACAACTCTTTTACAAAGACCTCAAATAATAGAAATTCAAACATCGTTATAATTGCAAGAGTTTTTATGGTTTTAATACTTTCTTATGATTTAAACCAAAATTTCTTCCATACTGTGTAAATAGACATATGTCAGAATGCCTTAATGGGTTAGTTCTGTCATTACATTCTTCAGTACAAATATCATCATACGGACAATTACAATTCTTGGTATATATATAATTATACATTCGTGATATATGTATCCAATAAGCTAATTGGTCAATATCTAACGGCGCATCTTCTTGGTGATCAATCATAATAGAATACTGATTTTTTTTATTATAGATAATCGGAGATACAACTTCTCTTATTAATTTAAAATATTCAACTTCAGCAGTTGCTCTGTCCATGCTCATGAATCGAGAGAGAAATACTTTATCTGAATCACGTTTTTGAGTATATGTTTCAATTACATTATCAGCCCATGTAACAGCATACTGACATTCAGGAAGGTTTACCGCATTTTTAAGATTATATCTAGCATCTTCTACAGATTTATTCCAAATGTCAGTAAATTTTATCTTATACATTTTTTCAATTTTAGAATACGAATAATTATAAAATGACTCTAAATCAGAAGGAATAAAATGTTCATCTTTCATAATGTATAAAAGATTGTAAAAAACTTCTGCCGGATTATACATTTGTAATGAAATATCACAAAGGGCAAAGATATTTTCTTGTTTAATTGCAAACTCTGGTAAAACTGTATTTGCAAATAAATAAGGTAAATCATATGGTATTTGCCATCTTCCATTATCTGGAGAAGGATATAAATGATTTTCTAAAATACGAGCCATACCTTCTAAAATCGCACATGCACCAAATTGAACAGGATATGTATTACCATCTGTACATTTTATTAATAAATAGTAGTTGCAAAGTTCTGAAGTACCAATAGGAAGAACATAGTCAGTAAAACTTATGCAATCCTTTTTTTCTACATATTTATATGGCGACTTATTGAAATAAATATGAAATAGATTTGTATTTAGCATTCTCAATCCATTTTCAGTTTTATAAGGAAGACGGATAATCTTACTTTCTTTATTTAAATAAAATCTGCAATATTACAAAAAACATTAGATATATTGATTAATCCATATACAGTACATATATCTTGTGTAAAGTGTAAGTATTCATGACAAATTGTTGGTAAGAATTCTTTATCCAAAAAATGTGATTCATCTTTATCGGTTTCTAGATAAATCTGGAAAAAAGATGGTAAATATGATCCGTTTATTGTCTGTAACATTTTGTTGCTCCTTGTTATATGAATCTTTTTTATATTTTTACAACTCTCCTTCAAAGGCTTTTTGTAAGAGGGATTGTTTTAGCTCGTCGCAGTTGGCAATTTGTTTTGTGTAGATTTCCTGCAGCAGGCGGACTTTTTCGCTGAGAGCGTCGAGTTCTTTTACGATGCGTTTTTGCTCGGGGAGAGGGGGAAGAGGTACTTCAAAGTCTCCAAGAATTTTTTGATTAAGATTTGAAATATTTGCACCTTCTTTCCCGTTAAGTATTTTTCTAGAACTTTCTGCTTTCATGAAGTGCAAAAGAAAGTCTGCATCCAATAAATCAAAATCTTTTCTGAAACGAATACAAAATCCACTGTAAGTTGTTGGAATATCTTTCGGATAAACTAATACACAACGTCCAACTAATTCTTTATTACCATTAGAACGTACAAAAACAATATCCCCGTCATGTAGCAGATAATCTTCTGATGGAGCTGCTTTTAAAGAGATTTCTGAAAGAGTTTCTGTATCATCAATACTATAACGCTCCTTAAAGTCTCCAACTCCTAAAGAGCGAATTGTGTATCCACTGTCTGTTGCAGCAAAGTTCATTCCATTTTTGAATGATCCGCAATCCCCCAATCTTTTCTTTTCCCAAGTGGTATTGCTGAAGGCTTTTGCCAGCTGGGACTGGAACAAATCTTTTGCGTTCTGCAGGTTGGTTTGGGCATTTGCTTTTAGGCTTTCCAGATGTGCAAATTTTTCATCCAGAATTTTGACTATGCGCTTTTGTTCTTCGAGGGGAGGAAGAGTAATTGGAACTTCTTTGAGCTTTTCTTTATTCAATGTTTTTCCTTTTACTTTTACATCACCTTCAGTCAGTTTAGCCCAATCAAAATTTTCTAAATAATATTTTAGAAAGAACAAATCCAAATTTTTATCTAGAATTGGCAAAGCAGCAATTGCTTCATTTGTAAATAAATCTCTTTTTGTTATTGCACATCGACCTATTGTAAGCTTAAAACTCATAAGAAGCGTGTTAGCTTTTACAAGTTTCATTTTAGGTACTGCATTATCAGAAACATATTCTGTACTATCAGATATATATCCATTCTCTGTGTTATTTAAATCTGCGATTGAAAGCCAAACATTATCTGTTTTCTTTTCTTTATCCCACAGCTTGGAGTTTCCGCGTTCTGGTGTACGGCCGATGTTTATTTCGCAGAGTTCACTAAGCTTTTTTATTTTCCAATCTTTTTTCACTTTCAATTCTCCATCCTCCATCGGCAG
Source organism: Treponema sp. (assembly GCF_017430385.1). Classification (GTDB taxonomy): domain Bacteria; phylum Spirochaetota; class Spirochaetia; order Treponematales; family Treponemataceae; genus Treponema_D. The sequence continues at coordinate 2,870 of NZ_JAFRNB010000033.1, read as the reverse complement.
CTACGGGGGCGTTGCGGGGGTGTCCCCCGCTAGACGGGGTAGGCCGCAACGACGTGCGGCCGAGGGGAAGGCTTTCCCCTCCTCCCTAAAAACTATTATCTTCTTTCTGATGGTCTTCAAATGGAAGCTGCTGAGTTCCAATTTCTTTTGCATTTTTGGAAGAAATGACTGTACCACCGCGTTTTTCCAAAGACTTGCGGGCATCTCTTGCAACTTCGGCTCCAGAAACTGCAATTCTAGCACTTTCATTAAGTGTAGAGGGTGTTTCTTTTTGAGAAAGCTCTGTTGCAGAAGCTTCGGCAAGCATGTTCAAAATCAACTCAAGGTTTGTCATGTTATCCCTGAGGTTTTCTTTTTTTAGCCCTTTAAAATCTTTATATTCTTTTGCAGACATATCTGCCCAAGTGCGGTACATCAGGTCTGTAAGCAAGGCATATTCTTTTCCTTTTTTGACACCCGATTTATCCCACTCGTCTGTGAGGGCCTTACGGACTTCAATTGATTTTATCCTTTGGTTAATCCAATTATCGCTGTAACCAAGATTTTTATAATTTTGGACTGCACGTTCAATTGAAAGCTCTGGATCTACGGCCTCATCTAGAAACTCACCTCCGACTGTTGCAAGCCAGATTTTGAAGGGTTCTGCCTTTTTGCTTGGAATGGACTGAATTAAACGAAGAAGTTGCGGAACATCAGCAACATCTGTCTGGCGCATTTTTCCATCGGCAGCAGGTAATTTCAAAGTGTGACAATTTGTCACGGTTTCATTTCCTTCTTCTTTGAGTCGCTGCTTAAGTTTTCTCCAATATGCTTGTGGATTTTCAGACTCTGAAAGAACCGCTACTACATCTACAATGGCAAAATACCATTTTTCATGTTCTGAATCCCACACCGAGCGGATTTTGCTGTTATCGAAAATTTGTATTTTGTTTGGCAAGTCTTTTTTTTCGTTTTCCACTTTTACTCTCCCAGTTCTTTCAAAAGCACTTCTGCCTCTTTGTTCAGCTCACGCATTTCTTTGATAATCTCGGCCGGTTCACGCAGGGGCTTTTCTTCCTTTTTGTTCGGGTTCTTTACGCTAAGGTCCAGGGTTTCGGGATTGAGGTCGCTTACGTTGAGGCTCCAGCTGTTTGGACTTGGGCTGAAAGTCTTTTGCAGGGCAACAAAATCGGCAAGGTCATCTTCGCTCAGGGGATTTATTTTGCCAAGATTGCGGTCCAGGTTGAGCTGATAGTACCAGATTTTTTCTGTGGGCTTTCCTTTTTCGAAAAAGAGGACTACGGTTTTTACTCCGGCTCCTGTAAAGACTCCGCTCGGGCAGTCGAGGATTGTATGAAGGTTGCAGCTTTCCAGAAGCTCGCGGCGAAGGGCTATGCTTGCGTTATCTGTATTGCTCAGGAAGGTGTTTTTGATTACTACACCTGCACGGCCGCCCGCCTTAAGCATTTTGATAAAGTGCTCCATAAATAAGTAGGCTGTTTCGCCGGTTTTTATCGGAAAGTTCTGCTGGATTTCTGAACGTTCCTTACCGCCAAAAGGTGGATTTGCAAGTATGACATCTTTACGGTCGCGCTGCTGAATCTGGCTCAGGTCTTCGGCAAGGGTGTTTGTGTGCATGATGTTCGGCGCTTCTACTCCGTGGAAAATCATATTCATGATTCCGATGATGTACGCAAGGCCTTTCTTTTCTTTGCCGTAGAAGGTCTGCTTCTGGAGTATCTGCTTTTGTTCTACGGTTTTTGCTTTTTCGTTTAAGTAGTTGAAGGCCTCACAAAGGAAGCCGGCACTTCCGCAGGCTCCGTCGTAAATTGTGTCACCGATTTTTGGCTCTACTACGCGGACTATTGTGCGGATGAGCGGACGCGGTGTGTAATATTCTCCTCCATTGCGGCCGGCGTTTCCCATCTTGTGGATTTTGCTTTCGTAAAGATGGCTCATTTCGTGTTTGTCTGTACTGCTCTGAAAATGAAGTCCGTCTGCATAGTTTAAGATTTCGCGCATGTTGTAGCCAGAAACTATTTTGTTTTTGAGCTCGCTGAAAATCTCTCCTATTTTATATTCAAGTGTATCAGGAGTTGCGGCTGTATTTTTGAATTCTTTTAGATATGGAAAAAGTTTGAGGTTTACAAAATCTGTAAGGTCGTCGCCTGTCATGGCGTTTTTATGGTCTATTTCACCTTTTGAAGTTTTAGGGCAAGCCCAAGAGTTCCAGCGGAATTCTTTTTTTATAATCCGCTTGTATTCTTTTCCCTGAAGCTCCATTTCATCACTGCGTTCATCTTCAAGAGCATCAAGATATTTTAAGAAGAGAATCCAGCTGGTCTGTTCTACATAATCAAGTTCGTTGGAACATCCTGCCTCTTTCCATAAGATATCGTCTATGTTTTTGAAGATTTGCTCGTAGTTCATAAAAATTCCTCTTTTTATCCCATTATATCAACATTCACTCGTCAAATATAGGCGCTATTTTGAACTTCTCCCCTCTGAAAAATCACACTTTTTTTTTATCTTACCCATTGACACAGTAGGTAAAAACAAGTATAACAATTGCATTAAATAAACCTAGTAACTTACTAGGGAATAACAAACAACGGAATCAACACATTTTATTCCAAAGGAGTCAAATATGAAAAAAATTATCGCAGTAGTTTTAATCGGAGCAGTCGCCCTCACATCAGGCTTCGCGGCAAAAAAGAAGAACACTGTCGTCAAACTGGGAGTTGTCGGCTCAATCTACGAAGATTTGTGGACACCAGCTCAGAAAGTCCTCAAAAAGCAGGGTATCGACCTCAAATTCGTTCAGTTTTCGGATTATGTCACACCGAACAATGCGCTTGCAAACGGCGAAATCGACCTGAACGCTTTCCAGC
>NZ_JAFRNB010000032.1 GCF_017430385.1 Treponema sp. | reverse complement strand
GAATCTTCTGAAGCAAGCAGATTTTTCGGATGTCATAAAATCCAAAAACATTACAATTTCTCAAAAGCAGCACATTTGCGATAAATGCGAAGATTATCTGGATAGAGTCATTAAGTTATTTTAATGCGGATGCCCTGGCTTCTCCCTTTTATAAACCTTTAGTGATTATAGATAATTTTATGCTATTTGTGTATATTTAAGCGTAAGGTTTTGTTTAAAATAAGGTTATATTCAAAAATGAAAAAAGTTTTTATCACCATCACATTTATTCTCACCCTTTGCTCTTCCCGGATTTTCGCACAAAGCCTTTCCGAAGCCTGCGAATATGCTCTTGGAATCGATGAATGGACTAAAACCGTCCGAAGCGTTACGAGCGAGCCATTAAGTCAAATACCTGTCGATGTTTATATGCGCTTTACCAAAAACGAGGCTTTCATTCAATACAAAAATATTGCGGACAGTCGCGATGACGATGACGAAGAGTGCCTGGTTGCAAAGTGTGGTGTTGCTTACTGCTATTACAACGGAATCGGAACCAAAAAAGATGAAGAAATGTGCAGGCTTTATCTTGAAAAAGCTGCACAAAAAGATTTTGCCCCGGCCCTTAATTTTTTGGGATGGATTGAAGAGGGAAAAGATAAGTCAAAGGCTCTTGAATATTATACTCGCTCGGCTGACAAAAATTATGTGACTTCTCTCTACAATCTTTCGGCCTATTATCTTTCGCTTTGCAATGATGATAAAGTAACGGACGAATATATGAGCGATGAGGATTGGGGAAACTATAACGAAACTGCTCAAAAATCTCTTTCTTATCTTGAAAAAATCCGTGAAAATCATCTTGATGACGAGAATATTCTTTTTTTGATTGCAGAAGCCCACCGAAAACTCTACGGAAAAGAAGATGCCGCTCCTTATTACATTGAGGCCGCCGAAAACGGAAATACGACGGCAATGTTCTACCTTTATATGTATCTTTATCCGGAGTACACAGACGAACGGGCAAAATGGCGGAGAAAATACTATGAGGCTCGTGCCAAAGAAAAAGAAGAAAATATCAAACTTGAAGAAGAAAAACTTCCGTATCTTTTGAGACACGCAGAAAAAGGCGATGCAGATTCCATGTATATTCTCTGCTTATATTACAGCGGCTTGCACCCGAACGGTATAAAATCATTAGAATGGATGAAAAAGGCCGCGGATGCAGGAAACGAATACTGCTCCTTATATCTGGGAGCTGATGGAGACATAAACAGCGGTGCAGAATCTCTGTCCGAAGAAAAAAAAGCGCAAATCGCAGAGCTTGAAAAAAGGGCTAGCGAAAATGACCTCATCGCTGTCTTTGAGCTTGCTAAGGAATATGATTCAAACTCTGACACGAAAAGCCAGCAAAAAGCCTACGATTTGTTCACAAAGACCGTATATATTTTTGAGAATGTCGAATATGAATATGTGAGCGAGGAAAACTCATGGAAAAGGCTTGAAGACACTGGAAAAGCCTGCTATTTCCTCGGAAAATACTCAAAGGAAGGTCAGCTTGAAGACTCAAATTTTGAAAAAGCTAAGGAGTTTTTTGAAAAGGGTATGTTTTATGGTGACGCTTCCTGTGCTTATGAGCTTGGTGTGCTTTTAGAAAATGGGTATTGGGACAGCAAGAACAAAGTCTTTCGGCAGGACATAGATTATGCGATTGAGTGCTACCAGACGGCTGCCAAAAAAGACAACCAAAGAGCAGCTATGGCACTCAGAGATTACAACATTCGCCTTGATGAAGAGCAGAACGAAGAAAAGTCTGTCGATGAAGAAACTGCTCAAAATTTTAACAGCAGTTTAGCTAGTGCTATCAGAGAGATAATTGAGAAGGAGACTTCCCGATTCCCTGATGAACTTCCGCCTGTAACAGATGAACGGCTTCAGGAAATTCTTTCTGAGATTGTCGAGCGGGAAAACAGAATTATCAGCGAAGAAGAAAGCGACACTCCGTTTATTGAGGATGACTATATCTACCTTCATTCAAACGGTAACACCTGGCTTATAGACCCGAACGAAACTTCTCCATATCAATATACAAGGATTCGAGGTGACGCGAACTTAGGCATTCCAAATTTTATCATTGTTGTTTATGCCCGCCCGACGAAAGCAAATATGGGAGAGTATATTTTATATTGGTTAAAGGCAAAGTATGATACAGACTGGGGGCTTGGGATTCTTGACTTTGACAAAGATTTTTACAAAAAGGCAAAATCCCAGACACTCCACCTGCCCACCACGGTAAAAATCGGTGGAGAAGATTACGAAATAATGTTCACGGATATTGATGAGAACTAGGGGAGAATAAAATGAAAATGAAATTTTTAAATCAATTCGCGGCTACGATAAAGCCTACATTATTCCGCTTTCCGGCAACTTTTTTGCTCAGCGCGCTTATTACGATTTTTGCATCGTATGAAACTTTTCAGACAGGGACAGATGAAAATTCTTTTTCATTCATAATAGGGAAGAGCCTTTGCTGGGCGTTCGCCTTGTCCGTTTTTTCACGGCTGGCCCTGGAGAAGCTTCTTTCTTCATTCAAAAAGAAAAATATCTTCCTTTTAATATCACAGATTGTCTGCGTTGGCCTGGCATTTTTCCCCGGCTACAATTTTTGCAATCACAATTCTGAAAGATTTTACCTGGTCTACTTCGGAACGATTTCCGCTCTTTTAGTTATTTGTCCTTATCTTCTTTCTTTTTCGCAGGACAAGGAAAAAGTAATTCCGAATATCATCTGTGCGCTGATGATTTCTTTTTTGCTTGCATTTTGTGTCGGTTTTGGGCTTTGTGTGATTGCGCTTTCAGTAGATAAACTGATTTATAATTTCAATAATGAAAATGTTTATATCACGCTATGTTTCATTGCCTCTTGCTTTTTCTTTCCGTGCACATTTCTCTCATATACCACAAAGAAAAACGAGGATATTTCCATTCCAAAGACTTTCAAGGTCATCGTCCTGTATACACTTTTTACGCTCTACTGTATTTTGATTCTGGTTCTTTACCTGTATCTCATAAAAACTCTCGTTGTGAGGGAGCTTCCTTCGGGCAAAATCAATCCTTTCGTTTCTGTGGCGACCGTCCTTTATCTTTTCTTCTACCTCTCGCTCGGAAATTACAAAAACAAAGCCACATCTTTCTTCTATATATATGGCTCAATTTTCCTTATCGTCTTGATTTTAGTACAGATTATTGCCTTTTCAATCAGAATCTCGGCCTATGGTTTTACACCTGCACGAGTCGCAAGCCTTTACTACATCATTTTCAGCACTATTTTCTGCGTTCTCCCGCTTGTCAAAAAAGGAAAATATATGCAGGCAGTCTTTCCAATTTTCGCATTTATCTGCATTTTGGGAAGCCTTACTCCGCTCAATATTCTTGACAGCGCAAGTCGAAGCCAATTTTCAAGAATTACCCGCATACTTAAAAAATATGACTTGTACCAAAACGGAAAGATCATTCCAGCCCCAGCTGTGGATACAATTCTTGAAAAAGACAAGTCTGAGATTGTTAAAGCAGTATGGGATTTGTCAGATTCAAGAGGAAAAAAGCCTGATTTTGTGTCTGAAGTTTATACCGGATATGGAATTGATACAGACAAATTCAAGGACACTTTCGGTTTTCCGTATTCAGGCGATTATAACAGCGAAGAAGAACTCCAGTCAGATGAGGCATACAAATTTATTCATTACAGTTACAAAGTTGATGTCCCGGAAGAAAAGCCTGTGAATATAAGCGGATTTTCCGAGATGTATTATTTTAAGGAAGAAAGCGGATATTGGTACAGCGGTGAATGGAAAAATGTTACCGTAAAATTTGGCAACAACATAAAAATCGACATCACGGACGCAATTCTTCCGCTAATGAAGGAAAAAGGAAGCCCGTGTTGGAATGCTGCGGTTGACAGTACTGAGCCACTGATTATAAAAAAAGACGGATTCACGCTGATTATCCGTGAGATGAGCATGGAAAAAAATATTTACAGATATTCTGACCATGATTCGATTGACAATTATTACAGGATTATTGGCTATGCGTGCAGGTAAACATCTTCTGACCATAACATTGCTATTAATCTCGCCATATATTTTTCCGCAGGAAAAAAACATGAACTTAGACGAAAATATTTCTGAAAAGTTTTATACTCAAGAGGTAAAGGGGCAGATAGAAATACAAATAAAAAACAGAGATTTTTTTCTAGGACTGAAGCCATGGAAGGATGGAAAGCTTGTTACAGTTGATGGTTGGGGGCAGTTTTCTTCGTTTGAAATAACTGAAAAAAACAAAATAAAAATAAAGCCTTTGGTAAAATTCCCTAAATCATATGTAGACCCATATAAATTGGAAACTGTTCCTGATAAAGGAATAATTACATCCTCTTTTCGTGGAAATCAGGTATATCTTGCAGATATTAATGAGAAAAGAACAAAAGAACTTATCCCTTTTCTTACATTTAAATATCACAGTGTTCACATTTTTCCTGCCAAAGACGGGATTTTCTATTTCCCATTTACAAATGGTGATAAAGATAAAAATAGGCTTGTTATTTATTCACTGTATGAGGATAAAATCCTTTTGGATTTTGAGGATCAAGAAGATTCTTCAATATATTTGGCTGATTTTTTTCCCGAGTTGAATTTGTTTTTAGGAAGAGAAGGTCCGTTACCGTTAGTTAACTACTTTTTTTATAATTTGAGTACCCATGAAAAAACAAAGAATAAACTCACAGATTATCTAAATCTGACTAACAGTGGTTATGTCTTGAACATAAAGAAAATTGGGGAAAATGTGTTTTTGGATGAAATAAATAATAAAATATTGAAATTTAATGACGATTACTCAGAAAAAGACGAAACAATATTACAACCTTTTTTGTCGAAAGAAAAAAAATATATGTCAAAGTGTGTTTCTGAAAAACGAGAATGGGTGTCTGGTATTTTCGGTGGTATTACCGGAGTAATGGGTGAAAAGTTGTACAAACTTGGGTTCAATTGTATTAAAAACGGTGTTTCTGTAACAGTGTTGTCTGAAGAGTATTTCCCATCTTCTGTATACTCTGAGGACCAGGGCTTTCTGGAGCCTCCTGTGTACGGAACAATTTATGTGATTCGCGTGAAGAAAAAGGACAAAGAGTTCCTCCGCCTCTACAAAATGAGCGACATTCAGGCGGAGATAGACAAGCTGCAGCGCGGGGAAGGAAGATAGCCCCAGCCCGCCCTGTAGCGACCGCGCAAAATGTGGTACAATGAGGGAAACACACGGAGGAAAAATATATGAACATAAGTGACTTATTTTGGGATTATGACAGAAACGGTAATCCAATTTATTATTATGATGAGAAGTGCACGAAGTTGTATAGCGGACATATTGAAGAATTTGACAGAGGTTGGATTTGTATGGAAGCTGATGTGGTAAATGGTTTTGTCACAGGAATTTGTAAGGAGTATTTTTTCAAATCAACTCAGCTAGAACAAATTTCGTATCAAAAGAACAACTTGCATCATGGTTTGGTAATTGAGTTTTTTGAAAATGGCAAAGTAAAATTCGTTACACTTGAAATTGCTAACGGAGCGTTTGAGGCGTATGAATTTGATGAAAATAGTAAACTGAAAATAAAACAAATATATCCAGATCCTGCGCTTTATTTTTTGAAAGTAAATGGCGATGACGAGATAATGAAACAACTTCGACAAAAATTCAATCTTGAAAAAATCAGCGAAGAAATACAGCGCGACGGGGAAAACTTTGATTATGGAAAATACTTCATAACTTGAAACGCAATTTATTGAAAAACAAAAAGAATATGCGGGGTTCGGCAAGGGAGGACACACGATGAAAAAGATATTTCTGATTTTTGCGACGGCGGTCGTGCTGTCGTCGGTTGCATTTGCGGAACCCTACGGCGAGAAGAGCCGACCTGACAGCGTGGGCGACATCGTGTTTGCGGACGGAACGGCGACGGCGTGGCGCGAGGGGCTTACGCTCACGGACGCGCAGAAAAAAGCCGCCGTCGCCGTCATCTTCTACAGGGGAACGGAATGCTCCAATGACGGGCCCGAGCGGCTTCTGGGCGTGGGCTTGGCTCACGAAAAGGAAGGGCTTGCGTGGTACAGGAGCGACGCGAACGCCTGCGGCATGAACATCGACACGATTCAATGCCCCGCGAGCGGGGAAGCGGGCAGGCTCACCTTTGGGGGCGACTTGGACGGGAGCGACAACCTTTCGCAAATCGGCGCATACCTTGCGGCGCACGGAAGCGAGGACGACACGGCGGACGCGCAGAAGTACCCCGCGTTTTACTTTGCCAAGAACTACGCGGCGCAAGCGGACAGCCGCGTGGCTGGCTCTCCCTTTGCCGACGGCTGGTATCTCCCCACGGTTGCCGAGCTGTTCCAGATTTGGAAGAACCGCGAGGGCGTGGACGCGGCAAGCGACTTGTGCGGGGGTGATGGATTTGATGATAATGAAACATCTTTCTATTGGTCATCATCTCCACACGATGAATATGAACTCTATGCACTACGAATGCTGTTCACTAATGGCGATTGGGATGGACAGCATAAAGATTTACCCTACAGCTCCGTCTGCGCAATCCGCGACTTCAGCGGCGGCACTCCCGCAAATGTCGCCCCAAACAAGACAATGACCGTCCGCGAAAACCTGAAACTCCGCTCAGGCGAAGCAACCTCAACCCAAGTCCTTGCCGTAATGCAAGCCGGAACAAAAGTGAAAATCCTCGAACTCGGCAAAGCGGAGACAATCGACGGCATTTCCTCAAACTGGGTAAAGGTTGAAGTGCAGAAAGGCGCAAAAGACCGCGACGGCAAGCCGATTAAGGGCGGCACCGTCGGCTGGTGCTACGGCGGGTATTTGGAGTAAAAGGAGCGAATCATGAACCTTGACCTTGTACCGATTGCAAAAGTTTTTCTCATTCTGTTCGCCGTCGTTGCGGTCGTCGGCATTGTCGGTCTCTGCTTTGGAATCGCGGCGGCAGTAACGGCGTACCTTTCGGGAAAGACGATGAAAGCCGCGCTCATCGCGCTCGGTCTCTTGCTCGGCGCAGGCGCGCTCTTTGCCGTGCATTTTTTCCGCTCGCCCCAGCCTACGAAACTCGTAAAGGCGATTTTGAAGGACAAGACCAAAACGGTCGAAAAACTGCTCAAAAAAGGCGCAGACCCGAACGAATACGATTCCCTGAAAGAAAAATTTCCGCTTGAACTTGCAATCGACAGGAACAACGCTGAGATTGTCGGAATCCTGCTCAGATACAAGGCGAATCCAGACGGCGAACCCGACAGATACACTCCCTTCATTCCGCTCATGAACGCTGTGGAAAAAAAGAGCGAAATCGTGAAACTGCTTCTTGAACGCGGCGCGAACGCAAATCTGGGAAACAATTTTTATGTGAATCCGCTTGAAAAAGCACTCGTTTTTAAAAGAATGGAAGCGGCGGAAATCCTTGCCGGAAAAACGGATTTGAATTCAGCCGAAAACAAAAGGGGAATGACCGTCCTGATGAGCCTCCTTGACCGGCAGCAACGCATGATAAGCGGCATCCCCGACTTTGACTTTCTGATTGAAAAGACGCGCTGGCTGATAGAAAAAGGCGCGGACATCAGCGTAACGGACTATCGCGGAAAAACTGCGCTTGACTACCTGCATGATTTTTATGTGAACGAAGCGGTGCTTCTGGAGCGGAACGACACGGAAAATCTTGAAAAATACCAGCTTCTTGAAAAACTGCTGACGGTTTCCGCCCCCAAAGTTTCCGAAAACGAAACGCACATCCAAGAAATCAAGCCCGCAAAAATCACGATGATTGCAAAAAACACCGCCGAGAAAAAGAGTGGTTTCAAAGCAGAAGAACACGGCCCGCTCGACGACATGACGGACGACTGGTGAAGAAAGAAGAAGCCTGCCTCTACAAAATGAGCGACATTCAGGCAGAGATCGAGGAATACCTGCTCGAAAAGGCAAAAAGTGCACTGAGCGGAGGAAAATGAAAGCAAAACATCTCTTGACCATAACATTGCTATTAATCTCACCGTATATTTTTTCGCAGGGGGCAGGCAACATGCGCGCTGATACTGACTCAAACAGAACTCTTACACCAATACAAGTAGCTCCGGCGATGGTCTGGGAATGTGAGCCGTGGATTGACGGCACGCTTGTCACGATTGACGGCTAGGGGAGGTTTTCGACCGTGGAATTCGGCTTTGACAAGCGCGGAAAGGATGCCATAAAACTAAAGCCCCTGTGCGAATTCCCAAAAAGTGTCGTAACAGACAACTTCTGGGGCTTCCCGGAATCCAAGACAATATGCGTATGGGACATGCTCATGATGTATGTCTACAACCAGAGCCTGAATGAACATGACTCCCTCGTGCCGTTTCTTTCAAGAAGAGGTCATTTTTATAAAGCCTTCCAGCTGAATCCTGACGAGCTTCTGCTTGGCTTTGACGGAAATGCAGACATTCTGCGCCACATTGGGTACATAACATACAACATGAGGACAAAAAAAACAGATTTT
>NZ_JAFRNB010000031.1 GCF_017430385.1 Treponema sp. | reverse complement strand
GGATTCGTGGAAATCATTTGAAGATGACCGAAAGATAAGGAACAGAATAAAATTGATTTTTGATGAATTTTATTATTAGGCGTGCGGACGAGTAAGCACGCAAGGAGATCGAAAGATGAAAATAACAGGCTGGTGTTACGGCGGTTATTTGAGGTAGAATAGCACATAACAACGCCTTCAAAGCAGACGGCAAGTCAAGCTTGCCGCGGGTTAAGGCTATAGTTATACGGACACCCGCACTGGGGTGCTTGGAGAAAGAATGAAAAAAATTGGATTAGTCGGTGGAACTGGACCAGAATCGACATTAATGTATTATAAATTGTTAAATTCCAGAATAGACAAAATGACTAACGAAAAGCATATGCCAGAAATAGCAATAGAAAGTGTTGATTTTCGGAAGGCATGGAAATTTGTTTCATCGAAAAATTATGAAGCCCTTTCAGACTATCTTTCAGAGAAGATAAGGAACTTGCATAAAGTCGGAGCGGAAATTATTTCTCTTACTGCAGCAACAATGCATATTGTATACGATGAATTAATTGATAAAAATAATATTTCGATTGTAAGTATACCTAAAGCAGTATCCGAAGAAATTGTTAGAAGAAACTATAAAAAAGTCGGACTTTTGGGAACTATATTCACAATGGAACAAGATTTTATGAAAAAAGATTTAATAGAATCAGGAATAGAAGTTTTTGTTCCAAATAAAAATGATCGTGAATTAATTGCAAAAAGAATTTTTGAAGAACTTGAACTTGGAATTGTAAAGGAATCAACATTAAATGAATTTACAGATATTATTGAAAAAATGAAAAATGAAAATGGTATCGAAGCTGTTATTCTTGGTTGTACGGAACTGCCATTGTTACTTAATTCAAATAATTGTCCCTTAGTTTGTCTAGACAGTGTTGAAATTCATATTAATAAACTGATTGATTTAGCTTTAGAATGAGGAATATTTTTACAAGCAAGTCAAGCTTGCTTGTAAAAATAAAATTGAACTTTAGGTCTTAGGCGATGATACGGTTGTAATTGTAAACTCGCAAGGAAGAAAAAAAATGAGGCGACTTTACGCTTCTTGTGAAATTATAGATACGGCGAAAAAATATTTACGGAGTAATTTCGTATAACATGCGCTTCAAATCGGATGTCGGGTCAAGATGGCATGATATAAATGTCTGGATAAAAGTGGTACTCTGATTCGACGGAATCAGAGAGTCGGCGGAAGGTTCTCGCGGGCAGTGAAGAAGGCGCGGCTGAAAGGCAGTCCCTTACTTCGAGGTCAAGATTAACCAAAACCGACCGCCGTACGCCATAATGAGGCGCGGGGACATTCCCCGCGACCCCGGATAGGAGCACGGTACACCACTACCAGCGTTAACTCCTGATTCCATTCTATCATAAAAGGAGCAAGGAATGGAAGGCAAAAGATTTGTTGGAATCGATTTGGGAAAAAGGACCTATGAAATCAAAATTATCTGCAGCGGAGGAAAAGTCACCGGAACGAACGGCCTCACAAGCCCCGCCGGAAGGAAAGCTCTGTACAAAAAACTTCGAAGTACAGATAGAGTTGCAATTGAAGTCTGCTCTCTTGCTATGGTAATGGCGAGGGAGATGGAAAAACAGGTCGGCTGCGAGGTAGTCCTCCTGAATCCGAGCCAGATAGCGCTCATCTACCGTTCCCTGAAAAAGAACGACAAGGAAGATGCCTTAAAACTGGCACGCCTTGTGCAGAAGTATGAGAACGGGGAGCTTCCGAAAGTGGAGCTTCCGACGGAGCACGAGGAGAACCTCAGGCAGATACTCACGGAGCTAAGGCAGCTGAAGCATGACAGAACAAAAGAAATCAACAGGATTCATGCGATTTTCCTTGAGTGCGGAATCACGGAAATGAAGAAAAAGGATCTCGCCACTGGAAGCAGCAGGAGCGAGAGCATAAAGATTCTGAAAGGAATATTCCTCGCACAGGCGGAAAGAAGCCTTGAAAGGCTTGAGATTATTGACGGGCAGATAAATGAGGTTGAGGAATTGCTGGAAAAGGAAGTTGAAGGAGACAGGAATATCGAAAGACTGACTGAAATTCCCGGAGTCGGGAAACAGCTGGCATCGAGTTTCATAGCATTCCTTGGCGACGGCTCGCGATTTCCCAACGCATCGGCCATAGGAGCCGCGGCGGGACTCGTACCGCGCCTTGACATATCAAGTACAATCGTGAGGCTTGGACACATAACAAAGTGCGGGAACAGGAATTTAAGATCGCTCCTGATTCTGGCCGCATGGACACATGTCAGGGCAAGAAATGCGGGGGCATTAAAGGAGAAATACCTTTACATGACACAGGTTCAGAGCAAAGGGAAAAAGATAGCGATAGTCGCGGTCGCAAGAAAACTTGCAGAGTTGATGTACACCATATTGAAAAACGGTACATCGTATGAAAAGAGAACTTCACCCACACTTTCCATGGAAAAACTTGTGGATGAAGCTTTGGCATCGTAATTTTTGGAATCAGGAGCTCCATGCTATTGACAAATATCATAGGAGCCCGC
>NZ_JAFRNB010000030.1 GCF_017430385.1 Treponema sp. | reverse complement strand
TCCTTACTGATTTGGCTTGTGTCCGATATACTTTTATCGATGATTCCCAGCAATTTCCTACGATGTTCGGCTATTCTGCGACAAGCGATAAGAATATATTACGGAATGAAAATTTTATTCCCTTCGGCTATGTCTATGAAACTTATGTTCTCCGTGAGGATTTTGAAAAGCTGAATGCCGTTGAAAAAGAATCTGTGCTTGCAAAAGCAATAGTTGTAGAAAATCCATCGGTACGAGCGCGGAATCTTATGGATTTTGATACGGGTGTCAAAAAACTTTCTTTTGTTCCTGATTTCAATGAGTCAGAAATTGTATATGAGGGAAACAAAATTGTAGCTAAAATAGATAATGCTATGATTACGCTAAAATTTGTGTCGGATTCAGGTTCAAATGTCTATCTTCGAATGACAGACATGGATTATCATAGGAATGACGGAAAAGAACCTCAATGGGAAACTTTTACAATCAGAACTGACAATGGCTATGAGAAAAAATATGATTTGGAACTACCAAGATACAGGTATTATTCGGGAAAAGCTTCGATTTGCGTGAATCTTGGGTACTGTGATGAATCTTTCCCGATAAATTCTGTGAGCATTACATTAGATGATAAAGGGGAATATGAATTTTCTGATTTCAAACTTCTTTCTCTTCCGACAAAGCAGTTGTGCGATGAACTAAAAAATCTTTCGGACTCTCACTTGGAGAATGTGATTTTTGAGACCAACAAGATTTCCGGGCATATCAAAATGGAGAAGGATGGAATTTTATGTATACCTGTTCCATATCATGAAGGCTGGAGCGCGGTTGTTGACGGAAAAGATACTCCAATCTTAAAAGGAAACATTATGTATATGGCTCTTGAGCTTTCTTGCGGGCAGCATGAAATAACGCTTCTGTATAGAACTCCGTTTTTTTAGACTAACAGCATCATTATAATGCTTTTTCAATTACTGCGATATGGGGCGATTGCTTAGCTCATCGGCTAGGGCATGGAGCCACGCCGAAGGCGGCCACGAGCTGAACGAGCGTAGGCGAGTGAGTGAGGGGCTGGAGCGACAGCGTAATGGCGGAACGCCCGACCCCACGCGAGTGGGGGAGCCGCCAACTTTAATACAAAAATCCCAGAAGCCAGATTGGTATGCGACGGTCGGTGCCGTACTCGATGTTGTCGGCGATGATGTAGGAGTTTTCGACTTCCTTGATTTGAGTGCGTTTTTTGTTTTTGCCGACGACTTCAAAGGTGTATTTGCCGTCCACGAGAAAATCTGAGTTGGTTGAGAACTGAACTTTATGGGCTTTTTTGAGCTGGTTGAATACGAAGGTCTCTCGGAGCGAGCCGATGTCTGCTTTTTCTTCGGCAAACAGGTGCATGAGGTTCGTGTTTTCGAGAAGAATCTTGTCCGGTTTTTCCAACATTCCCAGACCACGACTTTCCTTGAACAGCTGGCCGATAAGATTGGCTTCTTCGAGATACTTAAAATATGAAAGCAAGGTCTGCCGGGCGACACCAATTTTTGCAGCAAGTTCTGTCACATTCGGGATAAAGGGCGCGCTCCGGCCAATCACGGAAAGCAATTTTTTGATTTTTGGGATGCAGGAGATTTCGACTCCACGAAGAATTGGTAGTTCGACATCTAAAATCATGTTTATCGTTTCGTTCAGACGGTTGTTGTAGTCATTCTCACCTTCAAGAAAAAAAGGGTAATAGCCGGTCTGTAAGTAATTCTCAAAATACATGAAGGGTTTTATCTTGGAAACAATTTCTGCCGAAAGATTTTCATTCTGCGAAATGATTTCTTCGAGGGAATAAATCGGGAAGTCTTTTTTTTCTTTTATAATCAGATATTCCCGGAAAGAAAGCCCCTGCATTTCATAACTAAGTGCGCGACGGCTTAAATCGGCGCGAGCGTTCAGAATTTCCAGGAGAGAGGAGCCTGTAATCACGACATGAAGCTCAGGGTAATCGTCATATAGATTTTTTACAGAGCGAGACCAGTCCGGGTACTTATGAACTTCGTCCAGAAAAAGGTGTGTTCCTCCTTTCTTAAGGAATGTTTCTGCAAGTTCAATCAGAGAATGTTCCGAAAAATAAAGGTTGTCAAGACTGACATAGAGTGCTTTAGAAAGATTGTCGGAAAAAGTGTTTTTGATATGCTGGAGTATGAGAGTGGTTTTACCGACGCCCCTTGCTCCGCGAATGCTGACAAGGCGTGCGTTCCAATTGATTTCGTATTCATCATGTCGAATATAATCAATCTGAGTCGCTGTGATTTTCTTTCGATAAAGTTCTATAAGCTTTTCCATGTTTTTAGAATAGCATGGAATTGCAGTTTTGTTAAGTGAATTTAACAAAAATAGGGTAAAAATGTTAAATGGAGTTGATAATTATGTGGCAAAATTGTTAAGTCTGTTTAACAAAAAAAACGCCGTACGGAGGCGGCGAAAAAGCAAAGAGAGAATTTTTCTGAAAGAAAAATTCTCGTTGGAATCCGAAAATCCATGGAGTGAGCACTTGCTTTGTCGTGCTCATTTGGATTTTCGGTTCCTTACATACGGTCGAGGTATGGCACGAGAACCAGCCCCATTGCTTCTTTGAGCACTCTGAGAGTTGCCTTTGCGAGTGCGAGGCGGGCTTCTTTGAGCTCTTTTGTCTCGGCGCTCATAATCGGGCACTGCTGGTAGAATTTTGAGAAGAGTTTTGCGATGTCGTAGATGTAGTTTGCCATGATTGACGAGTCTTTGGCTGTTGCGGCTCTTGCTACTGTCTCTGGATATTCGCCAAGGCGTTTTACCAGATCCCATTCTTCGCCTGCTTTGAGAAGAGAAGCGGCCTTTTCAGGACTTGCAGGGCTTGTTCCTTCGTCTGCGGCCTTTCGCAAGATTGAAGCGATGCGTGCTCCCATGTACTGTAAATATGGGCCTGTGTTTCCGTTGAAGCTCAATGATTCTTCCGGATTGAAAACCATGTCTTTTATCGGGCTGACTTGCAAGAGATAGTAGTGGAGGGCAGCGAGTGCGACTTTTTCTGCAACTTCGTCTGCGTTTCCGACTTCTTCTTCGCGGCCTTTTTCTTTGATAGCCTTGAGGGCATCGGCGTGGAGCGAGTCAATCAAATCATCTGCGTCAACGACTGTGCCTTCGCGGCTCTTCATTCGTCCGTTCGGAAGGTTTACCAGGCCATAAGCGAGATGATAGAGTTTGTTGGCCCAGTCGAAGCCCAGTTTTTTGAGAATATAGAAGAGGACTTTGAAGTGGAAGTTCTGCTCTGTTGCGACGACATAGACAAGCTCGTTGAAAGCCCAGTCGTCGTGGCGGCTGATTGCGGTTCCGATGTCCTGTGTGATGTAAACAGATGTTCCGTCTTTTCGGAGAAGGACTTTTTCGTGGTCTTCGCCGTCTTTTCCTTTGCCCACGGCTTCCGTGACATCAACGCGAACGCTTCCGTCCTCTGCCTTGAAGAATACGCCTTTTTCCAATCCTTTCTGGATTTCGTCTTTACCTTTGAGGTATGTTTCGCTTTCAAAGTAGAATTTGTCGAAGCTGACTCCCGTGCGGTCGTAAGTTTCTTTTACGCCGTTGAAAGTCCAGTCGTTCATTGTCTGCCAGAGCTTTCTCGTCTCTTCGTCGCCGGCTTCCCATTTTCGGAGCATTTCTTCGGCCATTTCCTGTGCTTCGGGATGGGCTGTCTCAGGCTTGTCTTTTTCGCCTTTTAAGTAGCGGTCGAATTCAACATAGCACTGACCGACAAAGTGGTCGCCCTTCATTCCCAGACTTTCCGGTGTGTCACCGTTTTTCTCGTGGAAGAGTTTGTATGCGAGCATTGACTTACAGATGTGGATTCCGCGGTTGTTGATAAGGTCAACTTTGCAGACCTCGGCTCCTGCCTTTTTAAGGATTCTGCTGACTGACTCACCCAAAGCGTCGTTTCGCATGTGACCCAAGTGAAGGGGCTTGTTTGTGTTGGGTGAAGAGAACTCAATCATGATGCGGCTGCCTTCAAGATGGGGCTTTCCGTCATTGCCTAAAGTTCCGTATTGCGCGCCCTCAGATTCGATTTTTGAAAGAATTGACTTTACGGCACCGGCCTTGTCCATTTTGAGGTTTACATAAGGACCCACTGCCAAAACCTCGCCCAAGCCTGCAATCTTGCCTGCGATTTTAGCCGCGACTTCCTGTGCAATCTGCGGCGGGGCGATTCGGAGGGCTTTTGCGAACATGAACATCGGTGAGCCCAAGTCGCCCATTTCCGGGTTTGGGGAAGGCTGAACGACGATTTTCTCTGCCTCGACTTTTTCAGCCTCAAGATTCTTTTCTTTTATGATTTCGTTAACTGCGTCTGCGATAATTGATTTGAATTGTGTTTTTACGTCTGCCATGAGGTCTATTTTATAGAAAAAAGTGATATGTGAAAAGGGAGAAATTAGAAATTAGGGCGTTTCCCTCCCTTCGGTCGGGTCGCGTGTTCCGCCGTTCCGCTTTCGCTACATTCTTCCGTTCGCTTCGCTCGCTCCAGAACGCCTCACGGCGCAACTACACCCGCTAACGCATGGGATAATAGCTGCCTTGATTAACGACTGATTCGGGATTATTGTCTTTTTTTAATTGCCTTAACATTCCATTCCAAAAGCGGTTCCTTGGATATTCTGTAATAGACCCGTACTTTTTCGCTGCCCTTCAAACCGCTTCTACCGCTTATTTTCATAATTTTGTGAATTGCGTTGTCATCGGTTCGAAACTCAATATATTTTCCGTTTTGGCCAGTGCATATCACATCGGAAAAATATAGTTTTGTCGAGACTCCGAACCAGTCTATTTCATCAGGATTTTTCCATGGCATTTTATCGGCGATGCTTACGGCATCAAACAAATCTTTTTCATCATAATCCGCCGGCCTGAAATTTTCGGTAAGGAAGTAAAAGTCTTTTGCATCATAACGATTTGCCTCTTCATCTGCTTTCTCTTTTTCGAGCCATTTTTTTCTTGCCTCTTCTTCTTTTGCTTGTTTTTCTGCTTTGATTTCTTCAATTGTACGCAAGCCATCAATCTTTATAAGTTTTAATTCATATAAGCGAGAGTTCTGGGGGCTGTTCAGAAGATAAAGAATAGCGTTATTCTTGACGGTTGCAAAATAAAAATCGTACTCACGGTTCTCTTCAATTCTTTCATAAAAATCCGGACAAGAAGATAGAAAATCATTTGTCGAGAAATTTTTGAAAGTTGAAGCTGTATTATTGTCATATAGGTAAAATTTGTTGCCAAAATCTTTTTAAATCATTGCACAAACTTCATATCCGCTTGATTTGAGATAGTCTAGCTCGTAGTTTTGAGTGATGTCTTGTAAACTGATTCTTTCATATTCTGTCTCCGTTGGAATTTTCCCTGAAGATGCGCATCCTTCAAAGATAAATCCCGTTAAGAGACTTGTTGTGACAGCTAATGAAGATAGAATTTTTTTCATGTTCATATTTTTTCTCCTGAAGTTTGATTTTTCTGATATTTTACTTGCCCACACTCTCACTGAACGCAAGTGTGTGATTTTTTTTGTTGGGAACGAAATTTTTCTGAATCAAGCCGAAAGTTTGTACCCCAACAATGGTATCGAGTTTTTGCTTGATGCAAAGTGGATTGTCAGCGACTTGTACGCCGATAATTCCTTCAATCCCGATTTTTAGCGCAACATTCTCGATTCTTCCGGCATAAGCATTTTCTACCATATTTTCAAGATTTTTTCGGACATTTTCAGTGCAAGTTCCTTGAAGAATCATACAAAATCCTTCGTAAAAGATACGACTCTCAAGTTTGCTGAAAAGTCGTTTTCCATTTCTGCCGATTATGCAACGCCATTTTTTGGAAACACAGTCTTCGAGGGCTAAAATACCTTTGTTTCTTGTTTTACACGAAAGATCTAAAAAATATTTCGCCACTCTTGTCCAATGTTTCCTGGCATAAAGATTTCTTACTGTTTTCATAATCATCATGCTTGCCCTCTTATTTTTCATTCCTGTCCGCATAAGTCAGTCTTGGAATCTCTATCTCGCCTGATTTTCCTAAATCTTGTATTGCTTCAAGGATTTTTTGTTGCGAGTTATAAGAATCTTGTGATTTTACTTCCCCCATATATTCCATGTCTTCTCTAACCATTTGAGCCGAACGTTTTGACATATTGAATAAAAATTTATTCTGAATATTCGAACTTGCTGATTTCAGTGCATTCAGAAGATCAACGGTGTCGATTTTAGTCAGAAGTTTTTGAATCGTACTGTCCTTAAGGCGTAAAATGTCGTCAAAAGTGAATTCCCTGTATGACGAGGGGTGAAGCGAAACAAAAACGAGCGAGATTTCAAGCCGCACAGAATCTTTATCCAAATCTGGAACGGTGTCTTCTTTATTCCAAGTCCAATCGCTCAGAAAATTTTTCGTTGCAGCACAAAATTCTACCGTTTCCTCATATTCACTGTCTGTCAAACTGCTTGTTACATTTGCAAAGAGTGTGTGCTTTTCCGAAAACAATTCGGACTTCGTATCAGGAAAAACAATGAGAGGTTCATTTTGATTTCCGACAAAGATTTTCCCGATTGCCCGTGCCACGAAAGATTCAGGAGCATTCGAATAGATTCTTTCAGTCTGCCACATTGCCGCACGAAGTTCATTTTGCTTTTGAACGAAGAAATTGTCGATGATGTCGATTTCCTCAACCTGATTGTCATTCAAAGAGATGATTTTTTCCATAGTTGTCTCCTTGCGGGGCTTGTTGTCCCGCTTGCATAAAATGATAGCAGACGAGACTTGCATGGAATGAGGGTGAGAAATAATTCTTTCAAATTTTCCAGCTTAAATTTCTTTTTTTTTGCACTTGCATTATCTGACAGTGTGAATCTCTAAGATAACTATTGTTTGGAGGCATATAATGAAAAAATCTGGAAAAGTAAGATGGAATGTTTTGGCAGCTATTGATTATGTTTGTCAGCACACGAAAGGAAAACAGTTGAAATAT
Organism: Treponema sp.; assembly: GCF_017430385.1. GTDB lineage: Bacteria > Spirochaetota > Spirochaetia > Treponematales > Treponemataceae > Treponema_D. The sequence goes on along the minus strand of NZ_JAFRNB010000030.1, from coordinate 863 downwards.
GATAATACTGTAAAAATGCAAAACACATTGAATCGGTTCAAAGCATATTTCGGTGGAATTAATGAGAATCAGGTAATAATTTTGTGTGCAGTCTTAGACATTACTCTCTCTCATATTAAAAATATAAGAATTAGCGAATATCTAGGTATGCCTACACTTGCATATCTCCAGCATAATTACGAGATTGAAGACTTGGATGAGAGAGGCTTGATGAATTGCAGATTAATGATACAGGACATCACTACTCAATAGAAGAAAAAATGCAAGGAACTGCCTTTTGTGAAGGATTCGATTTCTCGTATTTGCGGTGACTTCGACAGATTTTGCTTTTATACTCTTTGCTACTACTATTCGCAAGACTGGGAAGCAAATTTACAGAGTATATTCCGTTCCATATATGGTGAATACACAATTCAAAACATGGAATTGATAATTACGGAGAAACATTTTTTACTTGAAAAGGAATTCATCAAAATAGAAAAAAAAGAAAGCGTAACGGATACGACTTTATCAATAACTGATAAAGCAAAACACTTGTTTCTAGGTGAATATGAGGTCAAAATTCGAGTTTTGCAACAGGCGGAGCAAAAGGCAAGAACCACTTCTGGGCGTCTTCAACAAGATGAAGCAAAAAGGAGAAATGCTGTAAAAGAAATGCCGGAACATTCCAGTCGCGCTTCTTGCGCGATGATAAATCTGATTGTAGTTCAGCTTCATGACAGACCAGACATTTTCAATCCGATTGCGCCGCAAAAGAAGCTCGAACTGCTCCTTATTGAGCATGCGGTTCATGTTCTTTCTGGTCGCGGTGCAAGGCTTCCTGCCGGAATCAAACATCTTTTTCAGCTCCTCCTCTTTTAGGA
>NZ_JAFRNB010000029.1 GCF_017430385.1 Treponema sp. | reverse complement strand
CTCTTGACATCTGCGCAATCTGCCGTTAAATTATAGTTGTAGCAACAAGTGTGCTGCCTAGGCGTTGAAGTGAAGTGTTCTGCCCAGAAGGAGTGCTTCATGGAGTCCCCTGACGGTTAATATTTTACCAAAACTGGGCTTAGGTCATTCGCGAGTGGCTGAAGGAAAAATACTTGTAAGGCTCTGCCAATGTGCAGGGCTTTTTTTATTTATTTTTATGAACAACATTCTTGATTCTGCAAAAAATTTTTCTCGCCTCCTTGATGTTGAATATGAAATAATTCTTGCCAAAAAAGGAAATCAAGTTAGGTTGGTTATTTCTTTTGAGAAGTTTCATTTCTATCATCTTGCAGGTTTGCAGTATATTACAGATATTCACGAACTTGATAATCAGCGTGAAATAGTATTCGATTGGATTTTATCCGAATCAATCAAAACTGAAAGAATCGAGTCTTCCCAGTTTTACTCCAAAATCAAAGATCGTGTTCACTACCTCGCCCAGCTTGAATCAATTTTTGACAGCAATGACACGATTTTCAAATATGACGAAAAAGAAAATATCCTGACATCACAAATAACAGGCGAATATTTAATGAAGAACATTGTTGAATCCCGGAATATTTTCACTTTCCTTGATAAAACAAAAGACGGCAAATATTATTGCAGGTCATTTTTTCCGCAAAGTTTCAAAGACTACTCATACCGCCAGAAAAACTGGACTGTGCTTTCAAAGAAGAAGATTTTTAAGAAAGTCGGTGAAGTCATTGTTTTGTACGATTATTTCGCAGACAAATCTCCGCGTTAAGGATAGTAGCCGCGCCGAAGGCGTTCTGGAATGAGCGCAGCGAATGGAAGAATGGAGCGCGGTTAGCGCGGAACGGCGGATAGCCTGACCCGACGCAGGCGGGTAACGCCCATCGTTCTCGGCGTTATCCAGAACGCCCATTGTTCACTACTTCACCCCCACAAACCACTTCACACAACTAACCAAAATTATGCTATACTACCCCAGATGTCTCAGGATAAAACCTATATCGCCATTGACCTGAAATCTTTTTATGCCTCTGTTGAATGTCGGGAGCGTGGGCTTAATCCTCTCACTACTAAGCTTGTAGTTGCTGATTCAAGCCGTTCCAGCAAAACGATTTGTCTTGCGGTTACGCCGGCTTTGAAGGCTTATGGGCTTTCGGGACGGAGCAGGCTTTTTGAGGTGGAGGCTAAGGCTCGCGAAATCAAGCGGCAGACTGGGAAGGAGCTTGAATACATTACGGCTCCTCCACGCATGGCTCTTTACATTCAGTATTCTGCCCGGATTTACAATATCTATCTTAAATATTTTTCTCCTGAGGACATTCATGTTTATTCCATCGACGAGGTTTTTATTGATGCTACTTCTTACCTTAAGCTTTATAAAACTGATGCTCACGCGCTGGCGATTAAGGTCATAAAAAACATTCTTTCTGAGACTGGAATCACGGCAACGGCAGGGATTGCGCCAAATCTTTACCTTTGTAAAATTGCGATGGATATTGTGGCGAAGCATATTCCTGCGGATGAAGACGGTGTGCGCATTGCTGAGCTTGACGAAATGTCTTACAGGGAAAAACTCTGGTCTCATACACCTCTCACGGATTTCTGGCGGATTGGCAAGGGAATCGCTCGCCGTCTGGAGAAAAAATTCATTTTCACTATGGGAGATATTGCCCGGACTTCGATACGGAATCCGAATCTTCTTTATGACGAGTTTGGTATTGATGCGGAAATCCTGATTGATCATGCGTGGGGCTACGAAAATGTCGGGATGAAGGACATCAAGAGCTACAAAAGCACGGCAAAGTCGCTCACCAGCGGTCAGGTTCTTCAGCGTCCTTATTCTTTTGAAGAAGGAAAAATCATCATCAGGGAGATGGCGGAACTTCTGGCTCTGGATTTGTTTGAAAAGAATCTCGTCACAAGCACGGTGACTCTTCAGGTCGGTTATGATATCGAAGGGATTCCTGAAAATTTTGACGGGGATTTTGTAAGTGATTTTTACGGCCGGATTGTCCCAAAGCCTGCCCACGGTTCAGCTTTTGTGGGCGATGATACAAATTCCTCAAAGGCGATAACGGAAGGTTTTGTCAGGCTTTATGAGCGCATCGTGAATCCTGCTTTGAAGGTCAGGAGATTCAACATTTCGGCAAACGGAATCAAAAATCAGTCGGAAAGAGAAGCAAGCCTTTTTGATAATATTGAAGAAAATATTCCTGACAAAAAAGAAGAAAGCCTTCAGCAGGCCAGGCTTGCAATCATCAAAAAATTCGGGAAAAATGCGATTCTAAAAGGAACAAACTTGCAGGAAAGTGCAATGACTATCGAAAGAAACAAACAGATTGGAGGTCACAAGGCATGAAAAATTACGATGACATCATCAATACCAATTGGCCGCCAGAAAAGCCGGATTTTAATCACCCCAGAATGCCCGTAAGCCAGCGGGCAAAAATCTTTCTCCCTTTTGCAGCCTTGACAGGCTATGAAAAGGCTCTTGAAGAAACCCTTAAAGCCGAAATCGAAAGCATGGAAGAAAAACCAGGTGAAAAATTCTACTGAACGCCCCCCATTTCTCCAGCCCCCTCATCTCCTTTCACCACAACATTTTCTTCCTTGAATTCCCCTAAAAAAGTTTGACACCGTATTTTCTGCTATAAGACTAATTTAAGATTTTTTATTTCAGGAGGACTTATGAAAAAAGTTCATGTTCTGTTTATGGCCTTGATTTTTGCGGCTGTTTTTTCTGCTTGCAAACAGGCCGGTGACGACATCACTTATATAATGTCCGGCAATCCTCAGGAAGAAAACACTAATTTTGAAAGCCGGGCCGTTTCTGTCATCAATGGAAAGGATACTGATGTTGTGGAAACTCTTTATCTCCGAATTTACAATGGAAATGAGTATCTCCAGTATGTCGGCTTAAAATACTGGCTTTCGACAGCTTGCAGAGCATCAGTCAGTTCAATTTCTTATTCAAGCGGAAAATATACGATTGCGGCTCAGGCTTTGGGAAAATCATTTCCTCTTGAGATAAATACTGCTGCAAACACGATTTATTGTCCGACATGGGCTGGCTTTATATTCCCTAATCAAAATGTCAGCCTTAAAACAGACACGATTATGTTTTATGTAAAAAAAATATTCACCGGTCAAAAATCAATAACCTTCAACCTTGGGCAATATGGATTTAAAATTTATGGCGGTCTTGAAGATGCTTATATCCCTCTTTGCGTTGCGAACCAGCTTTTTACGGCTCCAATGACATTAATTTCAGATAATTTTTAAATTCTAGCAAATTCCACATACCTGTGTTATAATTTTCTTATGGAAGATCGCGAACACAACGAAGAGTATTTTTATGTTCATGGAAAGGATATTTACTCAACTCAGAGCCTTTTGGCTTCAATGGGCGTAAAACAAAGCGAGTCGATTTACAAAGATTCTTCCAATGATTTTGTACGATGGCCTTTCAGCGCGGCTGATTTTTTTGAGGTTGTTGAGGGCAAGGCTCCTGATTTAAATAACGCCGAAGAACTCCTTGAAGGAAATGACAAAATCGAAGTCGAAAAAATCAATTCCGAGATAAAAAGCTACAAAGATTCCGGGAACACGATTGAGCACAAGGACAGAATCAAGGAACTCCGCATCTGCAAAAAGGAACTTCTTTCAAAAGTTGATTTGTCAAAAGCCAGTAAAGGCTCATCTATTGTCTACAAAACTTTTGTCGAAATCAATGACTTCAAGATGGTTGAGGAAAAACTTCCTCAGTTCAAAAAAGCTCGCTGGCCGTTCAAGGAGCAGATGCCTTATTTTGCGGCCGGCCTCGAAGATTTTGCCCGCGCCGTTGCCAATGGTGAAAAAACTGCAATCACTGGCGGCCCATGCTTTTTTGGCGAGCACGAAGTCGATATGATTTGGACTCTCAAGGACGGAAGCCAGAAAATCTATGACTTTACCACCCGCCGCCGAAGTGTTGAGGACAGAGTTTCTCAGGAAGCCGAATTTACCAAGCAGAATGCTCAGGATGTCGTGGATGTGTCTTTTAAAAGCCGCAAAAATCTTCTTACTACCGAAGAATACGACAGCATTTTGTATCTTTTTGAGCTTGCCAGGGCGACAGGTTCCTGCCTCACGCTGCCGATTGTCGATGCTTCTTATCAAAAATACCTGGACGCAATGCTTGAGTCTCTGCCGGAAGAAATCCGCCGGCGGGCTAATGAACGCTTTCGACAGGTTGCCCGTCCTGTCATCAAAATGTACGAGGAGCTTTTTGAATTCTTCAAGAAAAAATATCCCGAAGTTGAGTGCAAGATGATGAGTGGCGAAACAAAAGAGCTTTTGGAGTTGTACTACGAAAAGCGCGCTCCTTTTGTTCAAAAGCCTTCAACGAGCAGAATTATTTCGGGCATCCAGGAAAAAATTGAGTCAGTAAAAGATTATATCACTCTTCCTGCATTGCCGTTCTATTTCTATGGAGTCAGGAACATTCTTGAAGTGGATTATCTTGGCGAAACCGATTCTTTCTGGAAATGCCGGAAAATGCACAAGGGGGAAATAAAACTCTCGGCTCTTCTTTACCCAATCAGAATCAGCTCGGACGGCTGGCGGACACTTTTTTCAACCGAGCCGCAGTACAAGGAATACATAAAAAAGGAAGATTATGATAAACGCTAAGAAGGGAATCAGGGCGGCGGCACTTTTAATTCTTGCAATCAGCCTTGGCCTGTTTTCTTTTTTTAATAAAGATGAGATTGAATTCCCTGTTTCAAAGAAAATTGCACTTGATTCGCCCTATATTGTGCGTGATTATGGGGGACTTCGCTATATCCTCGACAAACAGAGAACTCGAATTATTGTCGTCGAAAAAGAATCAAATTTGGTGCGGCATGTTTTGCCTCCTTCTGGCAGGCAGCCCGACAATTTTTTCTATGCCGATGATTTTTTAGTTGATGCGGACGGAAATGTCTATGTAAAGGAAGGAGCCTGGAACGGAAACAGAATTTCGCGTGAGGCTGTTCTTTGCTATGATTCGCTCGGCAATTACAAGGCGACTTACCTCGACACCACTTACGACACAATGGTCAACAAGCACAAGGTCATGCTTCTTTCTGTTGGTGACGGCAAAATCAATTACGCTGTAAAAAATAAGGATTTGATTTGCACGGCAAGCTTCGACATTCAGAGTGGGGAAGAAGTCAAAAAAGAATTTCCATACAAAGATGCTTTCGATTTTGTGAACGATATGGCTCAGTCTGATGGCGGAAAGATTTTCATGCTCGACAAGGCTGGCCGCCTCTTCCGTCTTGCAGAAAATGAACTCGAACTGATTTATAATGCAGCCCACAATGAATTTCCCAACTGGATTGAAAGCAATGGTGAAGACAGCCTTTTGTATTCGGAGCTTTATTCGGACAGCGTGATGGAGCTTAATCTTCACTCTGGCGAAAAAAAACGGGTGCTTACGGCAAGTGGATTTGTCACGGTCTCGCCTGTTTCGTCATTTTCCATTGAAAATCCGGTCAAAAATTCGTCGATTTTACGGAAGCAGATTTTTCTTCTATTTATATTCATTCTTTTTGCAGTTTCTTCGCTTCTTTTCATTGGTTTTGGAATTCTTTCGTTCTTAAAAAGCAATCTCCAGATTATCCAGAGAATCAGTGTTTATACGGTTATCGTGGCGATGGCGGTTGCAGGAACGGTCACTTTCAAGCTGACGAACGAATTTTCAAAAGTCATGCGCAGCCAGATTCTCGCACAAATGGAAAATATGGCTTATTCGGTGGCAAACAGCATTCGTCCAACAACGCTTGATTCAATTCAAGAAGCGGCGGATTTTGCTTCGGAAGATTATCGCGAGATGATTCGCAGCATGGAAAGCGTGATTGACTGCAATCTTGATGTAAACCGCAATGTTTACTGTGATATTTTCAAATACGATGATGCACACGGAGCTTATGCCTGTGCCTATCTTGATCAGGCAATCGGAACATATTTCCCGCTCACTCAGGGCGAAACCGAGGAAATCAAGCAAATTTATGAGACTGGCCGTGCCGTCAGTTCCAGCAAGGACGACACTTCCGCTTCCTACACTTATGTTTCGGTTCCTGTAATCAATGATTTCGGACGGGTTTGCGGTGTCGTCTCGGTGATGACCGAAAATTTCATGCTCGACAATAAAATCAACGACATGAAAAAGAGTGTTCTTCTCGGTCTTGTGGTCACGCTGATTTTCGTCTGGCTTTTGATGGGCGAGGCTCTTTCATACATTCTTTCAAAATCTCAGGCCGAGCTTGAGGCAAAGGAAGAAAAATCCCGCTCCGGGGTCGAGGAAAAAATCTTCCCGCATTATTACATCCGCCTGATTGTTTTTGCGCTTTTTGCGGCCTACAACATGACTACGACATTCCTTCCGTTGGTAATTACCCGCGGTGCGCTCGAATCTTTGGGCGAGGAAATGGGCAATTTTGCGGCTGCTCTTCCAATCTCCGTAAATCTTTTCATAATCGGCCTGATGGCTCTTTTCTGCGAAGGAATTATCCGGCGGATTGGCTGCAAAAAAATCATAGCGGCAGGAACAATTTTGTCGGCTGTAAGCAATCTGATTATCTTTGCTTTCCCATTGTCATACACGCTGCTTTTCGTGGCTCTTGTGATTGACGGAATCGGTGTTGGACTCACGACAAATTCAATGTATTTGATGGTTTCTCAGATTCCAAGTCCAAAAAATCGTGCTTCGGGCTATGTTGCTTACAATGCGGCGCAAATTTCCGGCATCAATTTCGGTATGCTTTTTGGTGCGGCCCTTGCTTCAACTGTCGGCCGGCATTTGATTTTCCCGCTTGTCTCTGCGATGTGGATTCTTTCGGCTGTTCTTTTTGTCTTGTTCTGGCGGACACTCGGACTTGATTCACAGCCGGCTGAATCTCAGGATTCTGTCAAGGAAAGGCGGACTTTCGGGCGGGTTCTGCCGTTTATTCTCAAAAAGCGGGTCTGGTCTTTCATCATTCTGATTCAGGCTCCTTTTGCTCTGATGGGCGGATTTATCTACTATTATCTGCCGCTTTATTCTGATACCCACGGACTGAGTGAAGTCGCTGTCGCAGCCCTGATGATGCTCTATTCATTCTTTGCGATTTATCTTGGCAACGGTCTTACAAAATGGGTGATTCAAAAAACTGGCCGGCTGAGTCCGTATACTCCGGTTGTTTTAAGTGCAGTTGCTGTTCTGCTTTACGCTTTCATCGGCAATCTTCCGGGGCTTTTGTCTGCGATTTTTGTGCTTGGCCTTGCAAATGGATTCGGGCGTTCCGTTCAGCAGACTCAGTTTTCGATTCTTGATGAATGTGAGGAATATGGCGTGGCCGATGCTATGGGTGTCTTCAATTTCACGGATTTTATCGGTCAGTCATTCGGACCGGCGGTGATGGCACTCGTGTTCCTTTCAAAAAATGTGCTTGCATCGACCGGCACATTTGCAATTGTTCTGGTAATTCTGAGTATTGTTCATATCGTAATAAATTTTTCAAAACCTAAAAAATAAGGAGAAATTCTATGACTACAAAAAAGAAATTAAGAAGGAGCCTTTCATTCGCTGTTGAAGTTTTTACAATCCTGCTTTCAATCTGTCTGGGATTTGTAGGCTATCAAACTTACTATTCGGGTATGATTCAAAAATACAAGGACTACGAAGTTTTCACGCTGAATCTTGCATTGCACGGCTTCGACTGGGATGCGCTCGATGTTTCGATTCAAAACAATGAAGAGGACGAAGCCCTTCTGGAATTACGAAGAAGACTCGATTACATAAAAACAAACGCAAAAATCGACTGGCTCTACATGCTTGAACCGCTTAACGCAACTGAAAAAGACAACATGAAATATATTTGCACTGGAAACACGGCTCAGGAATATCAGGCATACAAAGACCGGGGAGAAGATTTTGTCCGGCTCGGAAAGCTCAGCGGTACCGAATTTCCGCCGGATGTTGCCCAGAAATATCTCGATTTTTACAAGAACAGTAAGCCCGGCGAATTCTGGTATTATCCGAACGATACAGAATGGGGAAGCGTTTACACGACATCGGTCGTTGTGCGCACTTCTACAGGAAAGCCACTTGGAGTAATGAGCGTTGACATCTGCATGACCGACATCGATGCGACAATGCGGGTTTACCCAATCCGAATTTTTATCGCAGGTTTTATCCTTGCGGCAATTTTCATTCTTGTTCTGATTCTCTGGCTCAATCGCCGCGTAATTTATCCGCTCAAACGATTGCAGCACTCGGCCTCGGATTTTGTTCAGAAAGCTAACGGTGCGGACATCGAAAGTCTTAAATTCAACGACCCGAACATTCAGACAAAAGACGAAATCCAGAGCCTTGCAAGAAGTCTTATCAGCATGGCCACGGACACAAAAGATTACATGCAGAAACTTCTTATCGAGACAAAGGAACTTGAGCGAATTTCTACGGATTTGAATGTCGCGACAAAAATTCAAGCTGATATGCTTCCTCGAATCGAAAAAGAATTTTCTAACCGCTCTGATTTTGAGCTTGCCGCATCAATGACTCCTGCAAAGGAAGTCGGCGGTGATTTCTATGATTTCTTCTTTATTGATGATGATCATCTTGCGCTCGTTATGGCGGATGTTTCTGGAAAAGGCGTTCCGGCCGCGCTTTTCATGGCAATTTCAAAGACGATTATCAAAAATCGTGCTCTTTTCGGCACTCTCCCGCTGCCTTCGGAAGTCCTGCAGGATGCGAACAACCAGCTTTGTGAAGGAAATGATGCCAGCCTGTTCGTCACGGTTTGGCTCGGAATCCTGGATTTGAACACAGGCGTTCTCAAAGCAGCAAATGCCGGTCACGAATATCCGGCTGTCCGCCAGCCAGAAAAGCCTTTCGAGCTTATTAAAGACAAGCACGGAATTGTCCTTGCCGGATTTGAAGGCGCAAAATACACTGATTATGAAATCGTCCTCGAAAAAGGCTCGACTCTCTTCATTTATACTGACGGTGTTCCAGAAGCCACGGACGCAAATGAAAAGCTTTTTGAATTGGACCGGCTTGAAAAAGCACTTAACATCAATCCTGCTGCTTCGCCAAACGAATTGCTTTCTAATGTCCGCGGTGAAGTCGATAAATTTGTCGGCTCGGCTCCACAGTTTGACGACCTCACAATGCTTGCGTTAAAATACAATGGAAGAAATTAAAAGGAAGTAAAATGAAAAAATTGATCACGCTTTTTGCGGGCATCTGTCTCGCATTCTCACTTTTATCTTGCGGAGGCAAAATCGATACCTCTGGCTGGATTACAAATCTTGAAGATGCAAAAAAGGCTGCTGCAAAAGAAAACAAAAAAATCTTCTTGTTTTTTAGCGAAGATGAAGGTGACAAAAGAAGCGAGGAACTTAAGAATAAGCTTTTCAACACAAAAGAATTCATCGAAACTTACACAGAAAAGTATGTCCTCGTAAATCTTGATTACTCCGAAAGCCGCTTTGACAATAATCATGAAGGTCTCCAGCGGGACATGCGGATTTTCCGTGCTTATGATGTGCCTGGAACGCCGCATTTTTTGATTCTTTCGGCGGAAGGCTATGTGATTTACAAGCTCGCTTTCGATGATGGAGCGGATTTAGACACTGCCAGAGTCACTTTCGGGGCGGCCGAGGATACAATCAAAGCTTTTGACGAACTTCTTGAAAAAACAAAAAAAGGCACAAAAGAAGAAAAAATGGCCGCCATCAACGAAATTGTTGATAAAACGGAGAGCCAGGTTCTTCTTCATTTGGCTCCGCTCAACAAATTGTATCTTTCGCTCGACAAAAATAATGAAACTGAGTTTTATACAAAGCATTTGTTCCTCTTAACCAATGCGAAGGCTTGCGAGCTGTTTTTTGACAATGAGCCGGAAAAGGCTAGTGAAGAGTTCGTTAAGCTTTCAAAAAACAAAATCCTGAAGGATGAAGAGAGGCAGGAAGCTCTTTACACAGCCGGATATTTGCTTTCTCTTGGTGGAAGCGAAGATTTGCGCAAGATTTTGTCATATTTCCAGGAAGCTTATGATATTGCTCCGGAAAGTGAGGCCGCAATGGTGCTCAAACAGTACATCACGCAGATAAAAATGCTGATTGACGGTGAGGGCGATGTTTCAAAGGAGCAGTAGGGCGTTCCCCGCTTCGCGGGTCGGGCTTTTCGGGGTTTCATTGCTTCGCAACGGCTTCGCCGCCCCTTCAATCCCTAACGCTTGCCAGTTCAGGAGTTCTATCTGATATTCCGATTCATTCTTGCCGCAGTTTGCATTACTCTTTCTTCGCTTTTTTCAGCTAGTGAAAGCGCGTTTTTAGGACTTAATAAGCTCCGCGTTCATTTTTTGCGCGAAAAAGGCGACAAACGGGCAACGCGAGCTGGCAAACTTCTTGAGCGCAAGGAAGAATTGCTCAACATGCTCCTTGTCGGCAACGAAATCGTAAATGTCGCACTTTCGGTCACACTCACGGCAATTTTTCTGCGGCTCTTCGGTTCTGCCGGTCTTCCAATCGCAACATTTATCGCCACGGTTCTTCTTCTGATTTTTGGTGAAATCACGCCAAAAAGCGTAACGACCAGTCATCCTGAAACCTGTGCTTTTGCCCTCAGCGGCTTTGTGAAGATTTTCTTCTATATTTTAAGGCCTTTCGTAGTGTTTTTTACTTTTATTTCCCGCGTAATTTTAAGGATTTTTGGAATCAGCACGAAAAAAAAGGCCGTTTCTTTTACCGAGGACGAAATCAAAACGCTGATTGATGTTGGCGGCGAAGAGGGCGTTCTGGAAGATGGCGAAAAGAAAATGATGAGCAGGGTTTTTAAATTCACTGACTTGAATGCAACCGACATCATGATTCCGCGCCTCAAGGTAATCTGCATCGATCCTGGCATGAGCTACCGGGATGTAGTTCAGCTGTCCGAGCGTACAAGGCTTTCAAAATTCCCGGTTTACGAAAATGACGACATCGACAACATAATCGGTGTTCTTTATGTGAAAGACATGCTCTTTTTTACCGAAGTCCGCGATGAATTTTCCGTGCGCCGTGTAATGAGACCGCCTCTTTTTATCCCTGGAACCACGAAAATGTCATCGATTCAGGAACTTTTGCATGAAAATCATCAGAGTTTTGCAATTGTAATTGATGAATATTCCGGCACGGACGGAATTCTTACGATTGAGGATATTGAGCAGGAAATTTTCGGTGCTGTCGCCGATGATATTTATCACGAAGAAGAAGTTGCTGAGCGGGAGCCGAGTGAATTTGAAGAATTTGTTTCCAAGTCCATTGACGGTGGCACGCGCCTGATTGATTTGAGCGATACTCTCCGAATCAAGCTGGAATCCAAGCTGAATGAGACAATCGCTGGCTACATCTGTGAAAAACTCGGCAGAATCCCGATGGTTGGCGAAAGCATCGAAGAAAGCAATTTTATTTTCACGGTCGAAAAACTTGAAGGCCATAGAATCGCGAAGGTTCATGTTGAGCAGCATATAGAAAACGACAAGCCTGAACATGCGGAGGTCGCTCATGGATCTGCTGACTGAAATCATCCTTCCGGCTGTCGCAATCTTTTTGCTCGTGGGCGTGGTTGCTTTTTTTGCGGGCAGCGAAACGGCTTTTCTTTCAATCACGCGCCTCATGCTCCGTCATTTGCAAAAAAAAGACACATCCGGCAAAAAAAATTCTCCTGCTAAAAAAATCACTTTTCTCAAAAAGGACACGAACAGGCTTCTTTCGCTGATTCTGATTGGAATCAATTTTGTTACATCTCTTGTGTCTGGCCTTGCTGCGGCTCTTGCAATCAAACTTTTCGGAAGCAAAGGAGCTACAATTGCCACTTTCGCAATTTCTTTCATCCTGATAATTTTTGGCGAAATCGTTCCGAAGACAATCGCGGCTGTTCATCCTGTTGGATTTGCCTCGTTCACGGCAAGCCCGCTCATCTTCCTTCAAAAAGCATTTTTCCCGATTGTGTGGATTTTTTCAAAAATCACGGACGGAATAACTTCGTTTTTACAAATTTTCTTCAAAAATACAAAGGAACTGATTACCGAGGACGAGCTTAAATCACTGATTGAAATCGGAGCGAAGGAAGGAACCCTTGAATCGAGCGAAAAAAAGATGCTCTACAAGATTTTTGACTTCACGGACCTGCACATCAAGGACATAATGCGCCATCGCAGCCTAGTTCAGTATATTCCTATTGATGCCGACTATGACGAAATCGTAAAGATTTTTGCTCTTTCCGGCTATTCAAAGCTCCCGGTTTGCGACGAAGATTTTGAAAAAGTTGAGGGAATGCTTTTCTACAAGACGGTTTTGCTGAACGCTCCTTCAAAGGAATTGAATTCCGTGCGGTCTAGGAAATCTTTTGCCAGAAGACACATGCGCCCGACTCTTTTTGTTCCTGAGACACTTTATGCCACAGAACTTTTGCAGAAATTCAAGGTTGAAAAACAGAATTTTGCGGTTGCGGTGGACGAAACAGGCTCAAACTCAGGAATTGTCACGATGGACGACATTCTGCGTGCCGTTTTCGGGCGGAGCATCAATTCAATCCACAATGAAATTCCGCCAGAAAATCGCATTCACCCGGTTTCAATCACGGAATATCTTGTTCCGGGAGACATAAAAATCGACGATGCCAATGAACTTCTGGATTTAGACCTGGAAAGTGAAAATTACACGACATTCGGTGGATGGCTTCTGGAACAGTTCGGTGAGCTTCCTGAAATCGGGACTGTGCTCAAAAAAGACGGCGTAATTTACAAAATCGAGGAGCAGTCTCAGAGACGAATTCAGAGCGTTCGGGTCAATTTACCACATGCTCCTGTGCGATAATCGACAAAATTTGTTAAAAAAAATTTGACAAATCAGCCCTGCTGAACTAAAATATTAGTATATTAGAATTAATTTTTTCATAAAAAATTGGAGGATATTTCTATGAAAAAAACTTTGGTTGCAGCAACTTGTGCAATTCTCGCTGCTGGTATTGCAATTACAGGTTGTAAAAAAGACAAAAAAGATTCTGCTAAAACAGAAACAAAACAGATGGTTCTTCGCTATGCAGAGAATCAGGCTCAGGATTATCCGACCACACAGGCCGCTTACAAATTCGCAGAACTTGTAGAGCAGCGCACAAATGGCCGAATCCATATCGATGTTTATCATGGCGGTCAGCTTGGTGATGAAAAAGCAGTTATTGAGCAGCTTCAGTTTGGTGCAATCGACTTTACACGAGTTTCTCTTTCACCGCTCGCAGAATTCGACAAAGGTCTTAACATTCTTCAACTTCCGTATCTTTACAAAGATGCTGCACAGATGTGGCGCGTTCTTGAAGGCGACATTGGTGAGCGATTCCTTAAGGGGGTAGATAAAGCAGGCCTCATCGGTCTTTCTTGGTTCGATGCTGGTGCTCGAAACTTCTACAACAGCAAACGCCCTGTTACAAAACTTTCTGACTTGAAAGGCTTGAAAATCCGCGTTCAGGAGTCAAAACTCATGATGGGTATGGTTGCAGCTCTCGGTGCAAGCGCAACTCCGATGCCTTATGCTGAAGTTTACTCAGGATTGCAGACAGGCGTTATCGACGGTGCAGAAAACAACTGGCCTTCTTATGACTCAGTTTCACACTATGAAGTTGCTAAATACTTCGTTCTTGACGAGCACACACGCGTTCCAGAGATGCAGATGGTTTCAAAAATCACTTGGGGAAAAATCTCTCCAGAAGATCAGAAAATCATCAAAGAGTGCGCCCTTGAGTCAGCAAAACTTGAGCGTGAATTGTGGGCTAAAAAAGAAGGCGTTTCAGAGGCAAAAGTTAAGGCCGCTGGCTCTGTAATTACAGAACTCGAGCCTGGTGAAAAAGAAAAATTCCAGGCAGCTATGGCTCCTCTCTACGCAGAGTTCGGTGCTGGCTACGAGGATGTAATCAAAGCAATTCAGTCTAAATAACAAATAAAAAGGGTGGGGATTTTAAATTCCCCACCTATTTTTATAAAAAACGCGCTAATATATTAAAATATTAGTGACTTTAAATCTTTCAGGTACAAAAATGAATATCATCGAAAAGATTAAAGCCTTTTTTGCATCCGCTCCGGCTGAAATCTGCAAACCAGAATTTAACGCGGTCGAAAAAGTCATATCTGCAATCACTTTTGTCTTTGATTGCATCTACAGAATCCTGCTTGAATTCTCAAAGCTCGTAATTCTTGTAATCGTTATAACGATAAGCTGTGAAGTCTTTGCCAGACTTGTGTTGCACCACTCAATCATGTGGTCTGAAGAAGTTGCTCTTCTTCTCATGGTTTGGACAGCGTTTATCGCGATGGCTATCGGCGTTGAAAAAGGACTGCATATTTCCATTTCCCTTTTCTTCAATATGTTCCCAAAAATCGTTCAGACAATTATCGCAAAGTTTAATACTCTCGCAACGATTTTCTTCGGCTACATTTTGGTCGCTTACGGAATCAAACTTACTGCAATGACAATGACCAGTACGCTTCCTGCGACACAGTGGCCGGCTGGAACCGCATATATGATGATGCCTGTTGGTGGTTTCTTTATCATTTATTTTGCCGTTTTGGATTTGTTCAACGCAAAAAAATACCGCCACCTTACAATTGAGGGCGAGTCTGGAAGTGACAAAACTGACCAGCAAATCATTGAAGAAATGCGTGCGAGCAAAAAAGAAGCTGCAACAGAAGTTTCAGAAGGAGGAAACGCATAATGTTCGATCCAACCATTGCAATCTGGCTTTTGCTGGGAACTTTCGTGTTTTTCATTTTAGTTAAGATGCCTGTCACATTCGCTTTGGCAGTATCTTCTTGTATCACTCTTGTTTACTGTAATATTCCGCTCATGGCTTTCATTCAGCAGATGGGAAAAAGCGTAAATAGTTTCAGTTTGATGGCCATTCCGTTCTTCATCCTTTCTGGTGAAATAATGGGTGCGGGCGGAATTTCTGACCGTTTGCTTAAAGCCGCAGACGCCGTTGTAGGCCGATTCCGGGGCGGTTTCTCTTATGTAAATGTCCTTGGCTCAATGTTCTTCGGACATCTTTCCGGTTCGGCAGTAGCTGATGTTTCTTCACTCGGCTCAATCGAAATTCCTATGATGGTTAAGGCAGGCTTTGACCGAGAATTCTCAGTTGCCGTAACTGTCGCAACAAGTTGTCAGGGCGTTTTGATTCCACCAAGCCACAACATGATTATTTACTCTGTTGCTGCTGGCGGTGTTTCAGTTGGTGCGCTCTTCATGGCAGGTCTTGTTCCTGGAGTCACTTTGGGCATTTTGTTCCTCGTTGTATGTGCAATCATGAGCATCGTCCGCCATTATCCGAAAGGCGACTCAATGGGCTTTAAAGAAGTAATCAAAGTCTGTTTTGATGCAATCCTGGCTTTGTTCACGGCTGTAATTATTCTGGTCGGTGTAACTGCCGGATTTTTCACTGCGACAGAATCTGCTGCAATCGCCTGTATTTACTCGTTCATCATTTCCGTCTTCGTTTACAAAGAGCTTAAAATCTCTCAAATGCCACGGCTTTTGATGAATACAGTTAAAACCCTGGCCATGGTCTTCTCTTTGATTGCGGCTGCAGGCGGTTTTGGCTATCTTCTTGCTCTTCTTAAAGTTCCGACAATCATTACGCAGGGACTTCTTGCAGTTTCAAGCAACAAAATTGTTCTTCTTCTTTTGATTAATCTTATGCTTTTGCTCCTTGGCTGCGTCATGGATATGGCACCGCTTATTTTGATTGTTACTCCGATTCTGGCACCTGTGGTACAGCAGACTTGTGGAATGAGTCTCGTACAGTTCGGCGTTATGTTGATTTTCAATCTCGCAATTGGTTTGTGTACACCGCCGGTCGGTTCTGCACTCTTTGTAGGTTGTGGTGTCGGTAAAATCAGTATCGAAAAAGCAACAAAATCAATGGTTCCGTTCTATCTGACGATGATTGCGGGCTTGCTTCTGGTAACATTTGTCCCTGAGATTTCGCTGTTCCTGCCAAGACTTCTTGGTTTTGCAGTTTAATTTTTAGCGCTAATCAACTGGCTGCCGCCCTTCCGCTCTTCGCTAACGCTCATTGCCTTCACTTCGTTCCGGCAACTGCGGAGCTTCACGGCGGAGCGGCTTTCAGTTGAAAGGTAAAAATTTGTTTTGCAGGGAACAATAAAATTTTTTGAAGTTTTGCTAATATACTAATATATAAGAGGTAATTCTATGGAAATGACTTTGAGATGGTACGGACCAGGGTTTGATTCTGTCTCTCTGGAGCAGATTCGCCAGATTCCGGGGGTAAAAGGAGTTATTACGACTCTTTATGATATTCCGGCTGGTGAGGAATGGACCCGGGATCGTGTCAAAAACTTGAAGGAAATCGTTGAAAAATCCGGACTTAAGATTTCCGGAATTGAAAGCGTGAACATTCATGATGCGATTAAAATCGGAACTCCTGACCGCGACAAGTACATCGAAAACTACATCAAATCCCTTGAAGCGCTTGGCGAAGAGGGAATCAAAATGGTCTGCTACAACTTCATGCCTGTTTTCGACTGGACACGCACTGATTTGGCAAAAATGCGCCCGGATGGTTCGACTGTCCTCGCATATGATCAGAAAGTTGTTGATTCAATCGATCCTCAGACGTTTTTTGACCAGACGACTGGAAATTCAAACGGCTTCGTAATGCCGGGATGGGAACCGGAGCGACTTTCAAAGGTAAAGGATTTGTTTGAGGCTTACAAAGATGTTGATGCAGACAAACTTTTCAACAATCTTGTTTACTTCCTTAAGGCAATTGGTCCTGTATGTGAGAAATACGGAATCAAAATGGCAATTCACCCGGATGATCCTGCATGGCCTGTCTTCGGTTTGCCAAGAATCATCACCAGCAAAGAGACAATCCTCAAAATGCTTCACGCTGTAGACAAAGAATACAACGGAATCACTCTCTGCATGGGAAGCTTGGGAACGAACCCTAAGAACGACATTCCTGACATTATCCGTGCATGTAAAGGCCGAATCCACTTCGCTCATGTCCGAAATCTTCATCATTATGCGCCTGGCGTATTCGAGGAAGCTGCACACCTTTCTTCGGACGGAAGTTTCGACATGTACGAGGCTGTAAAAGCACTTTACGAAATCGGATTTGACGGACCTGCCCGACCAGACCACGGACGAACAATCTGGGGTGAAAAATGTATGCCTGGCTACGGACTTTATGACCGTGCGCTCGGAGCAATGTACATTCAGGGATTGTGGGAAGCAATCGACAAAAACGCAAAGAGGAAATAGGTTTTGCCAAAATCTGAGACAAAAATTTCGGTATATGATAATTTACGCACGGATATCCTGAACCTGACTCTAAAGCCAGGCGAGGAACTGGACATAAATGCGCTCGCCGAAAAGATGGGTGTTTCCCGGTCTCCTGTCCGTGACGCGCTTCTCAGGCTTTCAAGTGACCGGCTTGTGGATATTTTTCCGCAAAAAGGAACCAGAGTCTCCCTGCTGAATAAGGACATTATCAGGCAGGAGCGTTTCATGCGTATCAATCTGGAACTTGGTGTTCTCCGCGAGTGTGTAAAAACACTTTCCGAGCAGAGCAAACGGGAAATCTTTGCCACCCGGCTTAAAGGTATTCTCATCGCACAACATGCGGCTTTGCTTGACGGTGATAACAAAAACTTCCTTCGTTTGGACGACAAGCTGCATCACCAGTTCTATTCTCAGGCAGATTGTGAATGGGTTTGGGAAACACAGCTTTCGCACACGGGTAATGACCACAGAATCCGAATTTTGAGCTACAACACAAAAAGTCTCCCAGAAAAGGCTGAAACTGAGCACAATCTTTTGCTTGAGGCAATTTTGGAAAACGACATCGAGAAAGCTGTAAATCTGGACACAGAGCATCTTTCGCGATTGTACAAAGAAATTGATAATTTGGAAAAAGATTTTCCAAATTATTTTGAATAAAGTTTTATAGGATAAGGAGAGTTCAATGAAACTGAATCTTAAAGATGTAAATGACAAATCAAAATGGAACGGATATAAATTGTTCGATTTTGACCGCGAAAAAGTATTAGAAAATACAAAAAAACGCCCGGAATGGATTCATTTTGGCGCAGGAAACATTTTCCGAATCTTCCCGGCTGCCCTCTGCCAGAACCTTTTGAACAAAGGCGAGATGGACACAGGCATTATCTGCTCGGACAGCTACGATTTTGAAATCATCGATAAACTTTTCAAGGCACACGACAGCCTGACTTTGGGCGTAACTCTCAAAGCTGACGGCTCAATCTCAAAAGAAATCATTGGTTCTGTTGTTCAGGCAGTAAAATGCACTCAGGAAGACAGCGAGGATTGGGGCGTTCTCGTAAACGCATTCAAAAATCCGTCTCTCAAAATGATTTCTTTCACAATCACAGAGAAAGGTTATGCAGTTCATGCTCCTAACGGCTCTTTGATTGGAACTTTTGCAGAAGATTTCAAAAATTCGCCGGCAAAAGCAAGCATGTTCCTCAGCCGACTCGTTGCACTCCTTTTGGAGCGATTCAATGCAGGAAAATTGCCACTCGCAGTAGTTTCAATGGACAACTGTTCTCACAACGGCGAAAAACTCAAGGCTTCTGTTCTTGAAATCGCAAACGAATGGCTCAAAAACGGTCAGGTTTCAAAAGAATTCGTCGATTATCTTTCTGACGAGAAAAAAGTTTCGTTCCCGTGGTCAATGATTGATAAAATCACACCTCGCCCGAACGAAAAAGTCGCTGAGATGCTCAAAAAAGACGGTTACGAGGACACAGATCTTATCGTTACAACCAAAAAAACTTACTGCTCAACATTCGTAAACGCTGAGGAGCCGCAGTATCTCGTAATCGAGGACAATTTCCCGAACGGTCGCCCGCCACTTGAAAAAGCAGGCGTTTATTTCACTTCACGCGACACAGTAAACAATGTCGAGAAAATGAAGGTTTGTACTTGCTTGAACCCGCTTCACACAGCACTCGCAGTTTCTGGATGCTTGCTCGGCTTCAATTTGATTTGCGATGAGATGAAAGACGAAGATTTGAGCAAAATGGTAAATATTCTTGGCTATAAAGAAGGTTTGCCTGTAGTCGTTGACCCGAAAATCATCGAACCAAAGAAATTCATCGATGAGGTCATCACAAAACGACTTCCAAATCCGTTCATGCCTGACACACCGCAGCGAATCGCTTGCGATACTTCTCAGAAACTTTCAATCCGCTTTGGTGAGACTGTCAAAGCTTACAAGGCACAAAGCCGCGACACAAGCGGCCTCAAGATTTTGCCGCTCGTCCTTGCATTGTGGGCAAGATACTTGCTTGCAGTCGATGACAACGGAAACGCAATGGAACTTTCTCCAGATCCATTGCTCGCAGAATCACAGGCAACACTCAGCGGAATCAAACTCGGTGAAAAGAGCGATTTCGAGCCTCAGCTTAAAAAATTGCTCTCAAACGAGAAGATTTTCGGATTCAATGTTGCGGATTCAGAACTTTACGCAAAAGTTCGCGATTACTTCGCAGAATTGATTTCTGGAACAGGAAAAGTCCGTGAGACAATTCACAACGCTGTGAACTAATTTTGGGATAGCGTGAAAGGGGAGTCTCCTGGAAGAAAAATCCTTCAGGAGACTCTTTTTTTTATTTTAAATTACAAAAATCCACAACGGCTTTGTGATAGCCATTTTCATCAATAAAATATGAGATTGCGTGAGGGGCATCCGGGACAAGGAACAGGCTTTTTTCGCTCGTACAATACTGAAAATTAGCGAAAGTCATTTCGATTGGAACAAATTTATCTTCCGTACCGTGAATGAAAAGCACTGGAATTTTATTGTATCGCAGGCCCTGGAGCGTATCAAATTCATAAAAATCAAAATCTGCCAGAACATGCGCCATGATATTTCCGATTCCAAGAACGAGCCTTACCATCGGAACATTTTTGTCTTTTCTTGCGACTTTCCACATAATGTCGTAAGGGGAAGTGTAGCCGCAGTCAGCAACAACGGCAGTTACATTGTCCGGCAAGTCAAATCCAAGCGACATTAAAACCGTTGCGCAGCCCATTGAAATTCCTTCGAGATAGACCGGATTTTGATC
Organism: Treponema sp.; assembly: GCF_017430385.1. Classification (GTDB taxonomy): domain Bacteria; phylum Spirochaetota; class Spirochaetia; order Treponematales; family Treponemataceae; genus Treponema_D. Next base: position 6,618 of record NZ_JAFRNB010000029.1, on the reverse strand, counting down.
GCCATAAATTTCGTTGATTTTAAGAAGCCAGTCCCGGACATCGTAGCGTTCCTTGATGCCAAAAGTGATGTAAGTTCCTTCGCTTTTTCCATGCGCCCTCTGATAAGGAAGAACGACATTGTAGCCGATTTCGTGGAAATATTTTGCAAGCCCGGCAAATTCCCGGAGCGGACCAGACTGATGGCCGTGCATCATGAGCCAGGTGCCTTTTGCGTTTTCGGCAGGCAGATTGTAGGCGAGCAATTTAAGTCCGTCAAAAGATTTAATCGTGATTTCAGTAGGATTTTGTGCGTAGAACCATTCAGTGTCGGCCTTGTTTTTTTCTTCATTTTCTTTGGTGAGAAAATGCTTAGCGTCCATGGCCGTAGGTATTCCGTTCCCACGCATGAAATTCGGTTTGAACAAAGTAAAATAAATTACGAGCGTAAAAGCAACGCAGAGAGCGAGAAGAATTCCAAGAGGAATAAGAATTTGTTTAATTATAGTCTTTTTTTCTGTCATAAGACTAAATTATAGAAGAAACTGAAAACAAAAGGAAGATGCGAGTAGTTTCCGTTTTCAGATTCCAGTTTCCAACTTCTCGCTTTCCACTTTTTGTTTTCCGTTTTCCACTTGACTGCTACTCAATTTCGTAGCTTTCGCCATACTTAACAATCTGGACTTCTGGGAAACCGTGCTCCTTCAGATGATTCTGGAAGAATTCCTGTGCGTCCTTTTCACCGTGAACCAGGAAGATTTTTTTGAGGCGGCTTGTATCGATTGATTTGAGCCACTTTGTACATTCCTCGTAATCGGCGTGCGCAGAAAAGGCATTGATTTGCTCGACTTTTGCCTTAACATCGTATTCATCGCCCATGATTTTTACGACTTTTGCACCGTCACGGATTTTTCGGCCGAGAGTGTTTTCTGCCATATATCCGACAATGAGGATTGTGTTTCGCGGATCAGAAATATTGTTTGCGATGTGGTGGACGATTCGGCCGCTTTCACACATGCCGTCAGCAGAGATGATAATCATCGGCCCTTCTTTTTTGTTGAGGGATTTTGATTCTTCGAGACTGTTGACGAAAGAAAGGTTTCCGAATCCGAATGGATTTTTATGGTGCTGAAGGAATGCCTCGTGAACTTCGTCGGAATAACATTCCTGATGAACCTGGAAAATTGATGTCGCATTTATCGCCATTGGGGAATCGACATAAATCGGGATGTTCGGAATTCGTTTTTTATCAACGAGAAGGTGGAGATAGTAAACGATTTCCTGAGTTCGTTCGATTGCGAATGAAGGAATGATGATTTTGCCCTTCTTTTCGACAGCCCTGTGTACGATTTTGCGAAGCTCGTCCATCGCGATTGCCGTGTCCTCGTGCTTGCGGTTGCCATAAGTGCTTTCGAGGAAGATATAGTCTGGCGGCGGAACATTTGTTGAAGGGTCACGGATAATCGGCTTCATTTTGCGGCCTAAGTCGCCGGTAAACAAAATGCGGATTTCGTCCTTGCCTTCGCGCCTGTCGTGTCCGCTGCGGCGTTCCGGTCCTGTGTAAGCAGCCTGCTCTTCGGGAGTTGCCTTGCGACGGTCGGGAGTGCTCCGCTTTTCGTCCTTTTTCCAGCCAAAAAGCTTGTTCCAGATTCGGAGCGCGGTGTTGTCATTGTTTCCCAAAGGCTTTCCGTTGGCATCGCGCTGGCCTTTGATTGTGACATAAGCATAAGCCGAGCCGAGAATGTGCCCTGCATCAAAATATTCAAGCTCTACTTCTGGGGAAATGTACATTTTGCGGTTGTATGAGAGCGTGATAATCTGGTTTGCGGCTTTGAGACAGTCCTTTTCGTCGTAGAGAGGAGTCCAGTTGAATTTTTCGCCCTTTTTTTGAGCCTGTTTTCGCAAATATTCGGCATCACGGGCTTGGATTCGCGCACTGTCCATCATTACGAGGTCAGTCAAATCGCGGGTGGCCGGGGTTGCATAAATGTTTCCGTTGTAGCCTTTTTTGACAAGCAGCGGAAGAAGGCCTACATGGTCGAAATGTGCGTGCGTGAGGATGACGGCATCGATTTTATCGACTGGAATTTCAAAATTGCGGTTTTTTTCGTCGGATTCGGCTCGTTTGCCTTGAAAAGCACCGCAGTCAATCATGTATGAACGACCGTTGATTTCGATAATATGTTTTGAACCGGTAACTTCCTGTGCAGCACCGAGAGAATATACATTTACAGCCATAGTAGTACCCCCAAAATTGTAGATTTCTTTCTATATAATATTGTCACTCATAAATACGAAATTCACAAGGATTTTTTTAACTAGACTTTCATTCTTTTTGCTTTTATAATTAGAAGATTATAAATCGTATTCAGAGGATATTTTGTATACCAGAGAAATCAAAACGCCGCCAGAAAAAATTATCCACAACGGCAAGATTGAGTTCGGCACTTTTAAAGGACTCTTGCCACATCTGGATATTCGTGGCGTTCGTGCACCTTTCGCGGGCGCACCGCTTCCGACAGTTATTACAAATTTTCGCATCCAAAGCTCATTGATGTTTTTGTTCAACATTGGCTCGTATATTGGAACTGTGGATTTTTTTGACCACAAGATTTTTGGATTTGCCGATGTTGTTTTTTGGAATAAAGAAGGTGGCCGCAAATTTGCATACCGTTCATTCATGGGACCACGCCGCCGTTTTATTCCTCACAACATGAAGACAGGTTTTTGCGCCAGCTTCAATAAAAACCGATATATCCGCGTGAGCTGGGATCATCAGCGTGACAAGCTTTCCATGATTTTTAATTTAAAGGGAGACAGGGCACGCCCTTCGGCACAGGCAGCTTTTATTGCGCATTATTCAAATCCGGTTATGGCCGAAGTTGCGACAGTCGTTCCGGCTCCATCAAAACGCCGTTGCTCGGCAAGCTACCTTTCCAATCATCAGATTCACGGCTCCCTTTCGCTCGAAAAAACAAGGCTTTCTGATGAGGTTAATCAGGAAGATTTGGACGGAAGTGCATTTTTCTGCATAAACCGGGCATATTACAATCTTCATTCCATGGCAGAATTCGTAATTGCATCAGGTCAAATCAACGGCAAAAATTTCAGTTTTCAAATTTTTACCACGCAAGAAAATGCCGTGGATTCCGACAATTTAAATGGAAATATTCTCTTCGTTGACGGAGAATGTACGCCTTTGCCGCCAGTGACAATCACTCATCCGTTCGGACTTTCAAAAAAATGGGTGATTCAGGATTTTGAGAATATGGTAGATTTGACTTTTACACCAGTTTCAGACAATTACCGTGATGTCTCGTTCCTGGTCATCAAAAGTCAGCTGCATACTATTTTCGGAACTTTTGAGGGCGTTATCAAAACTAAAGACGGTGAGGATCTTGTGCTTCATAATTTTGAGGGCATAGCAAAAAATCAGCTGTTACGATTGTAGGGGAAAATTATGGGAGACAGACCAGAAGCAAAATGGGAACCCGGAACGCTTGATAAGACAAGACAGAATATCGGGCCTATTGATGCAGAAGAAGCAAAAAAGATGATGCAGAAACTCGGTGGCGAAGTCTTTGCAGAAAAATCCGCCCCGATTGACTATTCTGCATTCCCAAAAGCAAAAGAATATTCCAAGAGAGCAGTCGGTCGCTCGGCTTCAAGTGTCGCATCACATTCTTCAGCAGGTGGCAGCTCGGCTCCGGCTGGCAGCAAAGTTGGTTTTGCCACAAAAGAAAAGCCGGCTCGTACAAGTGTGCTTCCAGAATTGACTTCAAAAGAACGGCATCTTATGGACAGGCTGATGATGAGCGAGGATTACAAAATCAAAACAAACCTCGGTCTTTTCAACTTCGTGCGTAAATTCAAGAAAAACGGCGATGAGCTTGTCAGAAAGGGCTTCGTCGAATACAACTTGCAGAAACATGTTGAGCATCTTCAGGAATTCATCACAGCAGTAAAATCAATAATTCAGATTTCCCCGGACACTTACAAGGCAAAGATTGTTTCCGGTGAGGAAGATAAATTCAAATTCCTTCGCACCGTCGGTTCGTGGACAATGAAGGACATCAAAAAATATCTTTTTGAGCTTCAAGATGTCGCAGATGAATGTACCGTCGCAATGATGATTCCGTTCGTCAAGGAAATTTACAAAAATCTGATTAAAATTTACTATCTTGGTGAGACAAGAATTTCCAGCTATTTCAAAGAAATTTACACTGACTTGTCAAAATATCCTAAATTTGACCTCAAAAAAGCGCAGATTCTTTCAAAAACTGGCATCACAGAATGGTTTTACATTTACAGCCAGGTTATCAAGGGGCTTTATCCGCTTCTCATGCGCATGAGTTCCTCAAAATTCGATTACTTCCAGGACTTTTTCTTAGTTCAGACTGGCAACATCCTCACATTCTTGGGGCTTACAAAATTCGAGCTTCTTCTTCCGAACAAAAAAGGTTCAAAACCTGGTGAGGCAAAAGCCGAAGAAAAATCAGGCGAAGAAAAGAAGGAAGAAAAAGTCGTCGAAAAGAAAGATGACAAAAAATCTGATCTTGTAGAGGCCGGTCTTAAACTTCTGGACAATCTTTTTCCGCAGGCAGGATTCGACCAAATCGACAAAATGCCGGATATGTTCCCGTATTTCCAGCCGATTTATCAGTTCCGCGACGGTTACAATCTTCTTGACCCGGAAAATCCTCTTCAAATCACGGTCACTCTTCTCCGCATAACCGAAGACCTTTTCCAGGGATGCCGAAACATTGTGTTCACGGAAGAAAATGAGGAAGATGTCTCAAAAACTGATGAAAAATTATCGACAGTTCTGAGCGAATGGTCTGTTTACCGTGAAATTCTTTTTGAGCGCAACTATTCCGACCAAATCAACGATTTTGTGAACAATGAATATTCTCAAGGTGATTACAAATCAACTCTTTTTGGCAAGAAAATGCTCACCTCACTCCTGTGGCAGACGAAATATAATTTCCTTCCGTATTTTGAATTTGAGCAGCTTCTTCTTGAGAAACCAAAGAATGACAGTCAGTACCGACCAATGTGTATTCGTGTTGGTTTCCTTCTCAGATATTTTTCAATGCTTTCAAAAAATATTGATTCTGCGAAAGGGCAGGGAAATGTTCTCGGAATCCAAAATCCGTGGGCAAAATATAAATTTGATATTCCGAATGCAATTTCAAAGCGAATGGATGTACTTTTGGGAGCGAAAAGGCCTGATTCTGCGGCGACAAATGCAAATCTCATAAAATACGCGCTTATGATTATTGCTGTTTTGGACTGGTGGGTAAACAATCCGCAAAGTCCGGCATATTTGACTGATTCTACAAAAATTTACCGAATCAATGAAGCCGATGGTGCTCCTGCATTCAGCGTTCCGACTAGAAGCGACCAGAACAAACTTTTTGCAGAGCGTGTAAAACAGAATATTGAAAAGAGCAAGGCTGCGGCGGCAAAGGCATAAAATGGAAAAGGAAATTGAAGACAGATTTGTAGCATTGGAAACAAAAATCGCGTTTATGGACGATTTTATTTCTAAATTGCAGGAAGAAGCCGTAGAAAACCAGAGGATGATACAGATTCTGCGCGAAGAGAATCAGATTTTGGCGGGGCGGATTCAGGATTTGCAGGAAAATCAGGAAATCCCGAACCGTTGCCCACCACACTATTAGTCTCGTGTCTTAAGCCAGCCGAGAAGGGCGAGAACCCAGCCGATAGCTATCAGAATAAGGCCGAGGCCTGGTTTGGAGCCGGTGGCTTTTAGGCCGAGTTTTACTGCACCTTTTAGGAGTGCGCCGCCATTCATGTAGCAGAGCCAGACATAGACTCCGCCTACGATTGAAACCAAAAGTGAAATCAATTTGAGCGGCAATTTTGACCTGAGCGAGATAAAGCAGAAAATGATTCCTGCGACAGCTCCGCCGAGGGCGAGGATTGAGCCGATTTTGAGATCGCCACTTCCATTTGTGATTGCTTTGAATGCGCTTGAACCGCCGCCGAAGAATTTACTTGCCGTGAGCGGAAGAAAACATCCGATTACGACGAGAACCAAGCCGATTAGATACAGGTTGAAAGAACCAGATTTTTTTGACATTTAAATTTTGCCTCCTATTTTTTTAATTATATCTTAAAACGACTATTTTGCAATTATCTGATACATTCGCGACATCCATGTCGTGACGAGAATTCCTGACGGAATTCTCGCGGTCAACTGGCTTTAGCTCGCGTCCTTGCGAGCAATTATCTGATACATTCGACATCCATGTCGTGACGAGAATTTCCATTCGGAAATTCTCGCAGCCAACTTGCTTTAGCTCGCATCCGTGCGAGCAATTATCTGATACATTGGCGATTCTCCGGGGTGGAGTTCCAGGATGTGCTTTTCACACGGCAAGGCTTCGCTTGGGTCGTGTGTTACGTGTAAAATCGTGGTTGTGCCTGTTTCTGCTACAGTCTCAATCAGGTCGAGGATTTTCTGGCGGTAGCTTTCGTCAAGACCGTGACATGGCTCGTCCAGAATCAGCACTTTCGGACTTTTTACGGCCGCACGCAGAATCAGAATCGCGCGCTGTTCTCCGTAGCTCAGGCTGCCAAAGTTTTCGTGCTCACGGCCTTCAAATCCGCCGAGT
>NZ_JAFRNB010000028.1 GCF_017430385.1 Treponema sp. | reverse complement strand
CGTAAGGGTTCAAGTCCCTTCTCTCGCATAGCTTTTAGCTGATTTTTGCGGAAATAGCGCAGTGGTAGCGCGTCACCTTGCCAAGGTGGATGTCGCGGGTTCGAATCCCGTTTTCCGCTCTAACTGTGTGGCTCAGCCACAGCAAACAGTTTATTGCAATATAACAGATGCGAATTTATTTTGCGGAAATAGCGCAGTGGTAGCGCGTCACCTTGCCAAGGTGGATGTCGCGGGTTCGAATCCCGTTTTCCGCTCTAACTTGGGCGATTTGGATTTCATCTGAATCGCCTTTTTTATTTCAACATTTAAGGGGACTAGTGTGAAAGTCACAAAAGAAATCGAAAAATTGGAGCACTCAGCAGCAAAACTTACAGTTACAGTTGCAAAAAAGGATGTCGCAGACAGCTACAACGAAACAATCGGTAAATATGTAAAACAGGTTCAGATTCCTGGCTTCCGCAAGGGACATGTTCCAGCATCAGTTCTTGAGCGCAAATACGGCGAGCAGATTAAAATGGAAGCCGCAAGCGACCTCATCGACAAATCACTCAACGAAATCTTCTCTGACGAAAAGGAATTGGAGAATCGCCCTCTTCCTTACGCACAGCCAGTCCTCGAAAAAATGCCGGAATTCGACACTTCTAAAGATTTCGTATACACAGTAACTTACGATGTATTCCCAAAAGTAGACCTCAAAGGCTTCGACTTCAAATCAGTCACTATCAAAGAGCCACAGGTAACAATCGGTGATACAGAGCTTAACGAAGAACTCAAAGGAATTCAGGAGCGCAACGCTGTCGTTATCGACAAAAAAGATGACGAGAAAGCAGAGAAAGACAACATCGTAACAATCTCTATCGTAGAGAAAGACGAGAACGGTGCAGAAATCGCTTCAACAAAACGCGAGGAATTCACATTCACTCTCGGAACAGCTGAGAATGTCTACAAAATCGACGATGACCTCATCGGAATGAAAAAAGGCGAGTCAAAAGAAATCACAAAGAAATATGGTGATGACGAAAAGGACGAGCAGCTCAAAGGAAAGACAAAAAAATATTCTGTAACACTCAAACAGATTAAAGTCCGCAACCTTCCGGCTCTCGATGACGAGCTTGCACAGGATGTAAACGAGAAGTTCAAGACTCTCGATGACCTAAAAAAGGACATCATGCAGAAGCTTGAGAATGCCCGAACAAACAAAATCAATGAAATCAAAACAAACGACTTGCTCTCAGCACTCGTTGAGAAAAATCCGTTTGAAATTCCTGCAAGCATGCTCAATGCAGAGCTTGACGGCCGCTGGAGAATGATGGCACAGCAGTTCCAGACAACACCAGAGGAACTCGACAAAATGATCACTGCTTCTGGCCAGAAAAAGGAAGATATGCTCAAAGAATGGACTGGCGACGCTGAGAAGATGCTCAAGAGCCGAATCATCGTTGACAACCTTCTTAAAGAGCGAAACATTTCTGTAACTCCAGAGGAAATCGAGTCTGAGTATCAGAAAATCGCTGATGCAAACGGTATTACAGTTGACGAGGTTAAACAGCACTATGCTGATCCACGCTCAAAAGAGTACCTCATCGACGAGGCAAAAGAACAGAAACTTTACAAAGAGATTTTCGCCGAGGTCAAAGTTACTAAAGGCGACAAAACTACTTTCAAAGATTTGTTTAACTTGAGATAATAGCGAAGATTTTCAGAAATCTCCGATTTAAAGCGGAATGTTCCAAATTTTTTCGGAAACATTCCGTTTTTTTTTGGATTTTTTTGAAAAATTCATTATATTTATAGTAAGGATTTTTATAATGAACGAACAAATGAACAATTACATGCCTAGCGTTATCGAAAGAAGCGGAAACGGCGAACGATTCTACGACATTTATTCACGGCTTTTGAAAGACCGAATTATTTTCGTTGACGGTGAAATCAACGATGTGAACGCTGACCTGGTTGTTGCACAGATTCTTTTCCTCGAATCAGAGAATCCGGACAAAGACATCAGCATTTACATCAATTCCCCTGGCGGAAGCGTTACAGCAGGTCTTGCAATCTACGATGCAATGCAGTATGTCAAATGCGACATCCAGACAATCTGTATCGGTCAGGCAGCCTCAATGGGCGCAATTCTTCTTGCAGGCGGTACAAAAGGCAAACGATTCGCACTCCCCTCTTGTCGTGTAATGATTCACCAGCCTCGTGGCGGCGTTCAGGGACAGGAAAGTGACATTGCTGTTCAGGCAAAGGAAATCATCCGTCTCAAAAAACTTTCTATCAAATATCTGGCAGAAAAATGCGGTAAATCTGAAGATGAAATCGCAAAAGACATGGAGCGAGATTTCTTTATGAGCGCAGAAGACGCACTTAAATACGGAATCGTCGATAAGGTCATGCCATCAAGAGTATCGGAGGCTAAATAATGAGAGGATTTCGTAGCGATGTTCAGTACTGCTCATTCTGCGGAAAACCGGGTGACGAAAAACGCCATCTTGTAGCAGCACCGTCGAACAATATTTTCATCTGCGACAAGTGTATTGCCGTATGTGAAGGAATTGTCGCACAAAAGGAAAAATCAGTCGATCCGATCGATATGACAGAAGTTCCTTCTCCAAAAGAATTCAAGGCTTATCTCGATGAATATGTAATCGGTCAGGATTATGCCAAAAAAGCACTCTCTGTAGCTGTTTACAACCACTACAAACGAATGTCAAAACTCGATGTAATCAAAACCGAGGATGATGTTAAAATCGAAAAATCGAATGTTCTTTTGATTGGCCCAACAGGTTCAGGAAAGACTTTGCTTGCAAAAACTCTCGCCGAAAAACTCAAGGTTCCGTTCGCAATCGCTGATGCAACAACTTTGACAGAAGCAGGTTATGTCGGTGAGGATGTAGAAAATGTCCTTCTCAAACTGATTAATGCGGCAGACGGAAACATTCCTGCAGCTGAACGCGGAATCATCTTCATCGATGAGATTGATAAAATCGGCCGCAAAAGCGAGAACACTTCAATCACACGAGATGTCTCTGGCGAAGGCGTTCAGCAGGCTCTCCTTAAAATCATCGAAGGTACACAGGCTTCCGTTCCACCACAGGGCGGTCGCAAACACCCGAATCAGGAAATGCTCCAGATTGACACATCTAACATTCTGTTCATTTTGGGCGGAGCTTTCGTTGGCTTGGACAAAATCATCGAGCAGCGAATTGCGGCTCACTCTCTCGGATTCGGCTCAAATGTCGGTACAATGGACGAGACACAGCGAATGGAACTTTTGAACCAGTGTACCCCGGACGATCTCGTAAAATTCGGAATCATTCCTGAGCTTATCGGTCGTATGCCAATTTCCGTAGCCCTCAAAGAGCTTACAAAAGCTGACCTTACAAGAATTCTCACAGAGCCAAAGAATGCAATCACTAAGCAGTTCAAGGCTTCATTTGAAATGGACGATTTGGATCTTGACTTCACACCGGATGCGCTTGATGAAATCGCAGAGATTGCAATCAAACAGAAAACTGGCGCACGAGGCTTGCGCTCAATCGTCGAAAAATTGCTCATGGACTTGATGTATGAAGCACCAAGCATCAAAGGCAAAAAGCACCTCACCGTCACAAAAGAAATCGTAGACGGCAAGGTAAAGCCAAACCTTGAGCAGCTTCTAATCGAACAGCAAACAGCTTAGATTTTTTAATCTCTCACAGAGCCAAAGAGAGCACAGAGAGATTTCAATTTAGGAAAGCAAAACACCCCAATCTTATTATAAAAAAAGATTGGGGTGTTTTTTTTATCATATAGTAAAAATTCTCCGTGAACTCTGTGTTCTCCGTGAGGAATTTTACTCCAATGTCAAGAATGCCTTGTATGCGTTATATGCCTGCTCGATGTCTTCTTTGGCGGTTATTTCCCAAGGCGCGTGCATTGACAGGACTGACACGCCGGCATCAAGTACATTCATTCCGTATTTTGCGGCCAGATATGCGATTGTACCACCACCGCCCTGGTCTACTTTACCAAGCTCAGCCATCTGATACTTTACATTTGCCTTGTCGAGAAGTCCGCGCAACCTTGCGATGAATTCTGGGTTCGCGTCGCTTGCCCCGCTCTTTCCTCGGCTTCCAGTGTATTTGTTGAACACGATTCCACCGTTGAGGAAGCTGGCGTTCGCCTTGTCGAACAAATCTGAGTTCATCGGGTCAAAGGCTGCGTTTACGTCACTGGAAAGCATGTTGCAGTTTGCAAGGCACCTTCTCAATGAAAGCTCAGAATAGCCTTCCGACAAGCGGGCAACGACCTCGGCAAGAGCATTCTCAAAGAAGTGGCTTCCCATGCCAGTTGCACCAACAGAGCCGATCTCTTCCTTATCGACACAAAGACAGCAGTTTGTACGCTTTCCGGCCTGAGCCTCAAGAATCGCGCGGGCTGATGTGTATGCGCACGAGCGGTCATCCTGTCCGTAAGCAAGAACGAGAGAGCGGTCAAATCCCAAATCACGGGCACAGCCTGCCGGAACGACTTCCAGCTCAGCAGAACCAAAATCTTCTTCCTCGATACTATATTTTTCCTTGAGGATTGCAAGGATTGCTTTTTTTGCTGACGGTTTTTCCTTGTCAGATTTTTCATCATCATCCTTTGAAGGAATCCCGCTTCCCAAAATCAAGTCAAGGCTCTCTCCAGGAATAAAATCACTGGCAACCTCTTTCATCTGTTTCTGAGCCAGATGCGGAAGGATGTCCGAAATGCAGAAAACAGGATCATCTGAGCTTTCACCTACGCAAACCTGAACAGTCGTGCCGTCTTTTTTGCAGACAACGCCATGAAGGGCAAGCGGAAGCGTAACCCACTGGTACTTTTTGATTCCGCCGTAATAATGTGTATTAAGATAAACAAGGAAATCCTTTTCATAGAGAGGATTCTGCTTAACATCGAGGCGAGGAGAATCAATATGTGCACCGAGGATGTTCATTCCGTTTTCAATTGATTCTGAACCAACTACGAAAAGTGCAATGGCCTTGTTCATTTTCTGAACAAAAACCTTGTCACCGGCTTTTAATGAATCACATTCAGAGATGTCCTTAAAACCGGCATCACGCGCAAGAGAAATAATCTGAGCAACGCACTCGCGCTCAGTCTTTCCATTATCCAGAAATTTTTTGTAACCGTTAATAAGAGATTCGTTTTTCATGCGGATATTATAGAAGAAAAGTAAAAGTTTTGAAAGCAAAAAAAATGCTGGCGAAAATCAGATTTTATCGTCTCGCCATTTCTGGATGCTCTTCGTAGAATTTCGCTTTGTCAGCGTACATTGCCTCATCTGCGAGGTGCATGGCCAGGCGAAGGTTGTCACCGTTTTCATCCCAGTGCGAGCCGATTGCAAAACACACATCCGAACCGTAGCCGGATTTTGAACGAAGCTCTGAAACCTTCTGATCGAAAAGTTTTTTTGAGCAGGCAGGTGCAATTACAACAAACTCATCGCCGCCAGCTCGGTAAATCTCATACTCCCCTAATACTGATTCCATGCAAAGCGCAGCCTTCCTAAGAAGCGCATCACCGGCTGCATGGCCGCCAGAATCATTAGCCTGCTTAAGGCCGTTCAAATCAGCAAAAATCACGCCGAACGGAGCCTGCACGCTTTTTTCGCCATTTACGAACAAATCGACACGATAGTTCATGGAATTTCTGTTACGAAGAGCTGTGAGCAAATCGACATTGCTCATAAACTCAAGCCGTTCCATAAGATTATTATTCGCAACCTCAGCAGAAAGGAAGAACGCCGTCAGCTCAATGATTTCCTTTATCTCGACAAGACGCTCCGTGTCAAAATTGGTGACGAACAGATATCCGATAATTTTATCCATCTGCAAAAGAGGAACAAGAATAAGGCTTTTTACAGCTGCAGCTCGCAAAGATTTTGCCCAAAGAGGATTAATTTTTTCTAGCTCAGTCATGTCCACATCATCTTTTACGATAATATTATCATGATTTTTAACGGTGTCCTTCCATGAAGAAATAACAGCATGGGTAAGATGTTCCCTAAAATCCTCAATTTTAGCTGAATCATTCTTGAATTTTGCACATAGAATAGCAGATTTGTCCCGCTCTTCATCAACAAGGACAATGCTGCTGCAGAAAGCATCGGTTTTTTCCTGAATGTCGCAATTTACATCAGTCATACAGCCGCAGAAATCATGCGTTTTCCGGAGTTTAATGCAGGCCTGAATGACAAAAGATGCAGAATCCATTGAAACATTGGACATTTTCTCAGACTCAGGCCCCTTTGTAAATTCAAAGAAGAATATGAAATAATGTAAATTTCCCTCATCAACTTCAGGCGAAAGAGGAATATAAGTTCCGTCCGTCCACACTCCCATTGATTTTGTATCTACATAAGCATGAAGGTGCTGCTTTTCTACCGCACAACGATAGCAAAAATCTTCAAAATTTGGCTCTTTAGGAATAAGTTCCGAGTAAATAATATTGTCATGGTACCCAGGTCCCATAATCTGCCTGTATTTATCATTTACCTTTACGATTCGAATATCACCGCAATGTCCGTCAGTTTTTTGTTCTACAGAAAGAACAGCTGCCGCCATATCATAAGAATCTACTATTTCCTGAAAGTCCATACATATATTTTAAGCCTATTTTCGTAATTCTGCAAACATTATTTAAAAAAGAAAACCGCCAGCTTTTGGCGGTTTATAGTTTGCCTCACTTCGACCTAGCGAAGGGCAATTAATGTGTTCCTGCAAATCCTGCAGGTGGAGTGAATGTAATTACAAGACCCCTGAGGAGTCAGATCTTTTTGTCGGAAATTGCATTACGCCTCCTGTCGTGCAGCCGGTGTGCGTCCTCATCTCGCTCCTCACTACAATTTAATAATACCACACATTTCCAATAATGCAAGTTTTTTTTCAATTTTTTTGTAAAAAAAGCCGCCTGAGCTGAAACCCAAGCGGCTTTGGAGATGGGGGGAATTGAACCCCCGTCCGAAAGTGGAAGCCAAATACATCTACATGTTTAGTTATGCGAGGTGGTTGTCGGGAGCAGGTAGCAGCATAACAAGCGTCTTCTCCGTATTCTGAGAGAAAGTCCCATGCGCACCCCAGAAATTACGCACAGCAAGTCCCTGTTTGTGACGGAAGTCGTAAAGTTAGGAACAGCACCCTACGAGTTCCGGCTCAAGCACAATTAAGCAGCGAGAGCTTCTGCGAAAGAAGTCTCTTCAACTTCTTCTTCTTTTCTTTCGAAAATTGCAGTTATTGTTTTCTCAGTTTAGGGAACCTTGACTCCCACATGCAGTAAGTGCCTTGATCACGATCGTCGAAACCGGTGCACCCCCGATGATTATTCCATGTATAAATATAATGATGAATCTGAGCAAAGTCAAGGATATAAGAAGAATTTTTGATAAAAATCAGACGATGTAATCCATGCCGGCAGTTGAGAACACATGAGTGATTGCGGCAGCAAGGGCATCGGCGGCATGGTCAGGCTTTGGCTCAGTCTCCAGATTGAGAAGGATTTTTACATATTGCTCGACAGTTTTTTTGTCGGCAGTTTTTGTGCCTGTTACGGAATATTTTATCTGGTTCGGGCGGTACATGTTCAGAGGAAGAGCCTGCTGTGCAAGGCACATCGTAACAACGCCTTTAGCCTCAGAAACAGTCATCGCGCTTGAAACATTGCGGGCAAAGTAAAGCTCTTCCATTGCGGCCTGCTCAGGCTTGAATTCCATGAGGACGGCGACAAGCCGGTTGTAAATTTCCAAAAGGCGGGTTCCATGCTCCTCGGTTGAAGGAGTCTCAATCACGCCATAGCTTACGAGACGAATATTATTTCCGATTGCATCGATTACGCCGAAGCCTGTATGAGCAAGGCCAGGATCAATGCCAATTACGCGCCGTTTTTGCATCTTTTTAGGATTAGTTGACAGTGTTAAAAACAGGCTCCCAGCGGGAACGTGCCATAAAACTCGCGGTTGAAGCCCTTCGGGGCGCTACGCTCTTCAAAGCGAGTTTTTGCCACAACCCCGCTTCCGCCTGTTTTTAGCATTATCGAATAATAAAAAAAGCTACAAAATCTAATATAGAATTTTGTAGCTTTTCAGAAATTATTCTTTCAAAAAGAATTTATTGACTTATGCCTCTGGCTCGAAGTCATCTGGATATTCTACTGTTGTCCAAACATTCTGAACATCGTCGTCCTCTTCGAGGCGGTCGATGAGCTTCTGAACTTTTGAAGCTGTGTCCTTGTCAACTGCTGTGTAAGCCTGTGGAACCATGGCAACTTCTGCTGAAAGTGAAGTCCATCCTTTTGGCTCAAGTGCCTCAACAACTGCTGTGAAGTCGTTTGGAGCTGTTGTAACTGTGATAACACCGTCTTCGTTAACGATATCCTCAGCACCAGCCTCAAGAGCTGCTTCCATTACTTCTTCTTCTGAAACTGCTTCAGCATCATACTCGATGACACCTTTGCGGTCGAACATGCGGCTTACAGAACCAGTTGTTCCCAAGTTTCCGCCTGTTTTGTTGAAAATATTGCGTACGTTTGCAGCAGCGCGGTTGTGGTTGTCTGTAAGAACCTCAACGAGAACTGCTACACCACCTGCAGCGTATCCTTCGTATACCAATTCTTCGAATGTACCGCCACCAAGCTCACCAGTACCCTTTTTGATTGCGCGCTCGATGTTGTCTTTTGGCATTGATGCAGCACGAGCTTTTACGATTGCTGCACGGAGACGAGGGTTAGCATTTGGATCTCCGCCACCCATGCTTGCTGCGATAGAAATTTCTTTAATCAATTTTGTGAACAATGCGCCGCGTTTTGCGTCAGCTGCGCCCTTTGCATGTTTAATGGTCGACCATTTATTATGTCCAGACATGGAACACTCCTAAAAATAAGATTACAAAATAGAATAAGATAGAATAGCACAAATCAAAAACTGTGTAAATATCTTGATAATGTTCTATTTTATCTGCCAAAGCCCTTGAGCAATCCGCTTGCAGCCTTTTCAACAGCATTGCTTGCGGCTTTTCCTGCCTCGGAATTTCCAAGAGCCTTAGTGGCGGCATCTTTTGCGGCATTGGCGGCGGCACTTGTAAGCTGTTTTTCAAGCTCCGCTTTTTTTGCCTCAAGCTGCTTGTTAAGCTCTTCCGTGGCAGATTTTGAGTCCTTGAGTTTGGTTGCAATCTCCGTGAATTTTGCGACCTGCTCATTGCTTGCGCCAGTATATTCGACAATTTTTTCCTTTAGTTTTGCCTCGGCTTCTTTCTGGACATTTCCAAGCTCTTTCTGGACTGCGGATTTGAGTGCCTCAGCAATAACTTTGTCGGCATCGGTTGTGATGTCCAGATTAATACCGCTCTTTTCACTGAATGCGGCCTGAGCCTTTACATTCATTGATTTGACAGCCGAAAGCGCATTCGCATAGATTCTGTTTGCAATTTCTGATGTTGAAATCGGCTGCGAAGTAAGCGAAACCTGGGTCACGGCAAGATTTCCGCCAACCTTAAAGCTGAAATCAGAATTTGCTGAAAGATTTGCCTTGACCGATGTTGTGCCAGAAAAGGAAGGAACGCCGGCTGCACCTGTTTTTTCCGCAAAATCAAGAGAAATCGGGAAATTGTCGCCAGAATAATCGCCGGAAATCAGTGCGGCGCTGCTTGTCGAGCGGGCATCAATCGTAAGGCCTGCATTGTGAGTGCGTTCCGGCATCTTGTAAACGCCCTTCGCCACGATTGGCTTTCCAACTTTGTCCATGTCGCTTGAAATGTTCGTGATTCTCAAATCAAGTGTCTTTCCGTCTCCGCCACCGCTTCCGTGAACATTCTCGATGAGAAGCTTAGGCACACGGTCAGCCCGCCAGTAAACATTCCGGCCGGCATATCGTTTTGATTCTTTTCGGGCCTGTTTTTTAGCTTTTTTGATTGCTTCTTTTTTGGCATTCTCGTCCTTTGAGTTGGAAGATTTCATGGTTCCGGCATAAGAAATTGCCTGTTTGAGATAAGGATAGTATTTTCCGAGCATAGAATATGCGAATTCATCAAATGTTCCTGTGACAAATCCTTTGGCTCCCTCGACAGATAAATCCGGAAGGGTATTTTTGACCATCTCAGTGTCAGCCTTTACGGCATTCTCAAGCTTATTCTTGAATTCTTCGACCTTTTTGACATCGCCCTCGAAAGAAGCCCATGTAGTATCAACATCATTCTTGACCTTTTTGCCATTTTCCATTGCATTCTGAATGTCAGAAATTGCGTTTCGGATGTCATTCGGATTTTTAAGGTTCTTTGCGTTGATTTTCGTGAGTTTTTCAGCACTCGTTCTGAAACTATTTACATTCTGCTGAATTTCGGCTGGCTTTGCCTTCCATGACTCAACCATAGTTTTGACATCAGTTTCGACCTCTTTTGCGACAGTTTTTGTCTGAAGATTCTCGTTGATGTTCTTCATGATTGTCTCTGGATTGTACTCAGCGAGCTTTTCAACGACAGAATTTTTTGCACCTTCCACGGATTTTCCGGTTTTATCTTTGAGAGCTTCATAGAATCCGGTTGAATCGTTCTTCTCGGCCTTTTCCTTTGCAGATTTTGGCTTGACCGGGAGCGCACCGCTTGTTTTTCGATCTGTATTGACTGCGATTCCGGCTATTTCAAGATTCTGAGCGTTGAACCTGGCCCTGAGCAGCTGCGTGAGATTGAAATCCAAATCAAGCTTGTCGAACTGGAAAAGATTTTTCATCGGCTCGTCAGGATTTGCCTGAGCAAGGTTACGGACAGTAATCTGCGCGCCGAAAATTTCGACATTTACCGAACCGATGTCACATTTTGCACCGAAAATTCCCTGCATTGCATAACGGATTCCCATTTTTGCGACAGGATTCTTGAAAACAGTGACAGTGATTCCGATTGCCGCGATGAGGCCAGCAACTGCGATGAACGGAACAAGTTTGACCCGCCCCTTGTTCGTTTTGATGCTTTTTGAAATCTTTTTGAACTGGGAAAGCTCTTTTTTTGTGAACTGATTTTCACGAGGAACCCGGATAAGTTCTTTCTTTCCCTTAGTGTATTTTTCTGAAAAAAGCGACTCGATAAGTTTTTTATCCTCTGGAATGTAAATTTTTTTGAGGATCTTTGAGTTGAATTTCTTTTGAGTGTAAGATTTTTTGAGAAGCCCCGGAAGTTTTTTGGCAGGAAATTTTTTAGGCGGCTTTTTGGCTTTTGGAGCCTTGTTTTTCAATTCTTTATCTTCAGTCATTTTATTTTCCATATTACTCATCTCCTACCATATCAGCGATTTTTGCAATGAGCGGAAGTTTTGAGAAAGCCTTTGCAAGATGGGTATTGCGAATCCATCCGGCGATATGCTTGCGCCACAGGAACACGAGAATGCGGCCGATAACATACATAGGAATATAAATCGCAAGACCGCACAAAAGAGATCCCATGACCACGGAATTGTTGAATTTTGTGAAGCCGACAAACGGGATTTCAAGCAAATTACCGAAAAATCCTGAAAGCGACGGAATCGTAAGGAACGCATATCCCACAGTGTCAAAAAGATTGTCTACGACAGGCGCGAAAGTTGAGGCAATCAGCACCATGATGAGATACATAGGCTTATTGATTCGGATAAAAAGGATGAAAACAAAGACCACCCACCACAAGAGATTGTCTTTTGGCATAAATCCCAAAAGAATACCGCACGAAAAAGCATGGGCAATTTCGCCGGGGTTAACATTCGCATTCAATGCTGCGAATAAACTTACTATTGATTTTAACATGCAAATATTGTAACACAGAAAATCTTTGTGGTAAAATGAATTTAAGGAA
Organism: Treponema sp.; assembly: GCF_017430385.1. Taxonomy (GTDB): domain Bacteria; phylum Spirochaetota; class Spirochaetia; order Treponematales; family Treponemataceae; genus Treponema_D. The sequence goes on along the minus strand of NZ_JAFRNB010000028.1, from coordinate 13,120 downwards.
AAATTATGGACATTATCGCGGAAATCGGAACTTCGCACGGCGGAGACCTTGAAAAAGCAAAAAAACTGATTGATTGTGCAATTGACAGCGGCACAGATTATGTAAAATTTCAGTGGGTTTATGCTGATGAGATTCTGCACCAGAATACAGGATTCGTGAACCTTCCAACAGGAAAAATCCCGCTTTATGACAGATTCAAAGAACTTGAAGTCGAGCCAAGCTTTTTTGAGGAATGTTTGCACTACACTCACGAAAAAGGCGCGAAATTCACATGCTCACCGTTCGGGCTTCGCTCACTGGAAGAACTTCTTGCAATCAAGCCGGATGCGATAAAAATTGCCTCACCAGAGCTGAATCACATTCCGCTTTTAAAAAAACTGGCAGAATACCGAAAAACACACGATATTCCAGTAATCATTTCTTCAGGAGTCTCAAAACTTTCCGACATTGAGGAAGCTCTTTCGATTCTTGGGCGGGAGAATATCACTCTTCTTCATTGCATCACAAGCTACCCTGCCCCGGAAGAAGAATACAACTTAAATCTGATTCCAAACCTTGCGGCGATTTTCGGAGTTCCGTGCGGAGTAAGCGACCATTCACTTGACCCGGTACTTGTTCCTTCAATTGCGGCGGCGGTAGGCGGAACGATGATTGAAAAGCACATCACGCTCTCAAAAGAAACGGACGGCCTTGACGACCCGGTAGCACTAACAGGCGAGCAATTTGCCTTAATGAGCCATTGCGTACATCAGTGCGAGGCAGCTTTCCGGCAATACAGCGAGAACGCGAAGGATTACATTTTGAAACAGCTTGCCTCTGAATACGGAGATCGTGTACAGAAAATCCTTGGAAACGGAATCAAAAAACTTGCCCCCGCCGAAGAAGCAAATTACGGACGCACGAACCGAAGCCTGCATTTTATGCGCGCAATGAAAGCCGGAGAGCGCATTAATATAGAAGATATTGGTGTTCTCCGTACCGAAAAAGTGCTTTCGGTCGGCTTGCACCCACGGTATCTGGATGATGTCGTGGGGGCGGTGCTCACGGAAGATGTGAAAAATGGCGACGGGGTGAGCTGGGAACAGCTGTTATAAAAAAGCCCCACTTCGGGCAGGGCGAAAATCAAAATCGAAAATCAAGCTTTTTTTTTCACAGATTTTTTTTCATTGTGGAAAAAATCTTTTTTCTCAATTATACTTATTTCATGCGCTCAAAAAGATTTTTTCTTTATGCAATCTCGGTAATTCTCTTCATATCGATTCTAAATTCCTGTGGCACGACATCGGAAGTTTCAGAAAAAAAATCCGAAAAATCTTCAAAAAACACAAAGATTTCACCCGAAACCGAGCTTTCACTTGTCTTTGCGGGCGATGTCATGGCTCACACTCCGAATTTCAAGAACACGGACTTTGACAGAATCTGGAGAGATGTCGCACCGCTTGTCTCATCGGCGGATTTGGCTTTTGCGAACATTGAGGCTCCCGTTGCGAACGCTCTTCCCTGGAGCACCTACCCCCAGTTCAACATGCACCAGGAATATGTCGAGGCGGCTATCAGGGCTGGCTTCAATGTGTTCTCGCTCACGAACAATCACACCAACGACCAGTATCTCGACGGAATCAAGCAGACAAAAAAATATTTCGACTCCCGCAAAGGAATCTGGGCTTGTGGCCTCAAAGAAAAATCCGGCGACCCACTGACTTACAAAATCATCGAAAAAAACGGATTCAAAGTGCTTTTCGTCTCAATCACCGAGCTTTTGAACCGCAACGACTTCGCATCATACATCGATTTCTACCCTTCAACCGGAAGAAAACGCGCACAATTAATAGAAGAATTAAAAAAACTGCATGAAGATTCAAATCCAGACCTTTTCGTGCTCTCGGTTCACACGGACGAACCAGAATATGTTATAAAAGTCACTGAAGACCACAAAAAATTCTTCCGCCGGATTATCGAAGAATGTAAGGCCGACATAATCTGGGCAAACCATCCGCATGTGGTGAAGATTTTTGAGGAAACGGCAGCTTCCACCCATTACACGGAAACTCTAGGTCAAAAAGAACGAAAGGCTTTCATCATGTACGCGAACGGAAATACGATTTCAGCCCAAAGGACAAATCCGCAGTTTTCAGCCCCAGAAACAGCGCGCGACTACACAGGCGAAGGACTTATCATGAAAATGAAGGCCACAAAAAAATCAGACGGAACAGTGATTCTAAGTGGATTTGAACCGCATCTGATTACGACATACATTACACCAGCCTGGCAGTTCGTAATCAAGCTGCTGGATGATGATTTCATCGCAACGCTAGACCGTGCAGAACTCGTGACATGGGCAAAATATCTGAGCGAACGAAAGGAACTTATGGAAAAAGTTCTGGCGGGGGAATAGAGTTAGTATTTTATCTATCGTAACTGCAAGACTAATTTTTTTCCAAGAACATTTGCGGCTTTTGTTAAAGTTGCAAGCGTAACAGAATCATTGTAGGGGTTCAAAAGTCTGTCTAAGGCCGCACGCGATGTAGACATTTTCTTAGCCATTTCTGTTTTATTGATATTCTGTTTCTGCATTTCTTCAAGCAGATTATATGAAATAAGTCTCTTTATTGCTTCATTTTTTACTTCGGTTGCAAATCCTTCTTCTTCGAGAAAATCATCAAAAGAACTTCCTACATAAGCATTATTCATTTTTGCCCTCCTAAAACTAAGTTTCTTCGTTTCTTTCCCAACTCCACAATTGGCCATAACATCTCAACCGCCATGATGTCTGCCCCAACAGACTTTTTATCGTCAGTTGACAATGCCTTTAGGAAATCCCGAACAGGCTCATTATTCTGTTCAGTCTTGAAAAACTCAACTTGTAATTTTTTTTCGATTTCCATGTTTTTAATGTACCATAATTGATACAGCCTGTCAAATAAAAAAGGCGGGGTTTGCCCCACCGTTGGCTACAAGCCTTTGTCATACGATATTTACAAATCCTCGCTTGAGTAATGTAATTCACGGCAATGTAAATAAATTTACATTGCCATGTATGCTCACATACATTACTGAATAAAAGTTCTTACATTGCTATGTAAAGACACATACACGGCAATGTAAGCACAATTATACGGCAATAAAAAAGTTTTTACATTGCCGTATATTTTTCTAGCGAAAATTTGCCCATTTTCGGCAGGTGACACAGAAGGTTGCGCCCTGAATGCCACTTTCCTTTTGATTGTAACTCTGACGCTTTTCTTCTATAATAATCTTATGTCCATTGACTACAAAAAATTACCAGTTTACGAACAGAAAGAAAAGATTCTCGAATGTCTTAAAAATAATCAGGTTATCGTCGTACAGTCGCCTACCGGAAGTGGAAAGACCACTCAGATTCCGGTGATTTTGCATGAGGCGGGATATAGCGAGAACGGTGTGATTGCCGTGACTCAGCCCAGACGAATTGCAGCCCTCAGTGTTTCGGAATTTATCGCAAAGCAGCTGAAGACTTCTTATCCGGGGCTTGTCGGTTACAAGATGCGTTTTGAGGACAAGACCGATGTTACCACAAAAATTAAAATCATGACCGACGGAATCTTGCTGCAGGAAATGAAGCTTGATCCATGGATGACCAAATATTCCGTGATTATGGTTGACGAGGCCCATGAGCGAAGCCTGAACATCGACTTTGTTCTGGGGCTTTTAAAGCGTGTTCTTGCTGCCAGGCCGGATTTCAAGGTGATTGTCTCAAGCGCGACAATGAATGCAGAGGCTTTTTCTGAATATTTTGGCGGCTGCCCGATTGTCACAATTGACACCCAGACTTTCCCTGTCACCATGGTTTACGACCCGCCGACGACAAAAGAGCCTACCACGACTGCCACGGCCACAGGCTGCGAGCTTCTTCTTTCAAAAATCGAGAAGACTATTGACCGGGTGCTTGACAATCATGAGGACGGTGACATTCTGGTCTTTTTGCCGGGCGAAAAAATCATTATGGATTGTGCGAAAAGGCTCCAATATTCAAGCTTTCACTCAAAGATTCATATCGTGCCCCTTTATGGCCGTCTTCCCAAAGAAGAGCAGGAGCGGGTTTTTGACAATGCCCCCTTCGGAAAGAAAAAGGTGGTTCTCTCAACGAACATCGCAGAAACTTCTGTCACAATCAACGGAATCACGACCGTAATTGACTCAGGCCTGGCAAAACTCAATTTTTACAGCCCGAAGACTTTCACTTCAAGCCTCAACGAAACGCCTGTTAGTAAGGCAAGCTCAAACCAAAGACGAGGCCGTGCCGGTCGAACTCAACCGGGAACTTGCTACCGTCTTTACAGCCGCAAGGATTTTGACAAAAGGCCGGAATACACAACCGAAGAAATTTACCGCACGGATTTGAGCGAAGTCGTTCTTCGCATGAGCGAACTTGGAATCACGGACTTTGACACATTCGACTTCATTTCAGCTCCTCAAAAAGAAGACATCCGCGGAGCCGTGGAGACTTTGAATCAGATGGGTGCCTTGAACGAGGACCACACCCTTTCTTCAATCGGAAAGCTCATGGTCGAGTTCCCGCTTGAACCTCGTGTCAGCCGAATCCTTGTTGAAAGTATCATGCGCTACCCGGATGTTCTTGAAGAGACCGTAATTGCGGCTGCCTTTATGAGCACTCACTCGCCTTTCATTCTGCCACCGGGAGAAGAAAGCGATGCGCGAAAGGCTCACCATGCTTTCCGTGACATTCAGGGCGACTTCGTAAGTTATGTAAAACTTTTCCGCACATATCAGTCGATGAAAAATCCTGTGCGTTTTTGCCAGAACAACTATCTCGACGAGCGTGTTATGGCTGAAATTGCGAACATCAAAGTTCAGCTCGAAGAAGAAATCGGGCATCTTGGCATTCCAATCGGAAGCGGCGGCTCAATGGACGACTACCTTTGCTGTATCGCTTCGGGAATGATTCAGTTCGTCTGCGTTCGTGAAGGTCGGGAAAATTACCGCTCCCTCACAGCAGACCACATTTCGATTCATCCAGGCTCTTCAATGTTCAGAACGGATCCTCTTTTTATCGTTGCGGGTGAAATAGTCCGAACGAGCCGAACCTTTGCGATGAGTGTCTCACCTCTCACAAAATCTCTTCTTTCAAAAATCTCTCCAGATTTGGAAGCAAAACTCGGCGCAATCCGTGGCAAAAGAGGCCGAAGTCTCACAGGAAATCTGGAATTCAAAGGCTCAACTTTCGCAGCAGTCAAAGGAAAATTGCTCGGCCGTGATGACGGTCACTTTGGCGGAAGAAAGGCAAAAGAAAAGAACGACAATGAGATTGTTATCGGCGGAGAAATTTTCGAAATCGAAAAGCAGAAAGGAAAGAAAATCCTTATTCTTCCATATAATAAATTCAAGAGCGCGATTCAAAAAGAGACTGACGAGAACAAAATGGCCGTCTACGCCCAGATTCGCTCGAAAGTTCTCCTGCATGGTGCTGGCTTACTCAGCGGAGAAAAGCTTGAACTTGCCTGCAAGGTCGTAAAGAATCTCAACCTCAATCCAATCACCGATAAAGACTGGTGCAAACGCAACTTAGACATTCACGAAGAAGGAACAGCGGACAGGCTTATCGCAGATTTGAACAAAATATTGCGAATCACGATGTCCAAAAAAACAAAAGAATACGCTTTCCTGGCCTTGTTCACAGACGGTCGCGGCACTTACTGGTTCAAAATGAGCCGGGGATTTGCAACCGCACTGAACGAAAGCCTTTCCAGCCTGGAAACGCTCGTTGACGAGAACATTGATTTTTCTGTGGACGGAAAAGAGAGAATCAACGAAGTGTACCGAATGTTGAACGGACTGTACGAGTAAAAAAAACTCCAGCCGTCTGACTGGAGTTGAAATTTCTCACAGAGGCAACAGAGACCACAGAGAGTTTTTCGTAATACAAAAAAACAGGCGGAAGTGGGGTTCTGCCCCCCCCCTCTATGGAAGGAAGGCTGGCAAAATCGAAAATAGCCGAAAATGCAAAAAAGGTGGTCGGAGTCGCGAGGACCAGGATTGTCGTCCTCGCTTGGGTTCTGGCAAAAGGTCGCTTGAACTTGTTCACCGCGATCTTTTTGACATGTTCTCGATGCGAGCACTGTCGTTGTTGCGCTCGCTTGGAGACCACCTTTTTTGTTTTATCCGAATATTCTTCTACTTTGACAAACTTCCGCTTGTGATACACCTGCCCGTCTTTCTATCGAACAGCAGGATATTGCTTCCAGTGAAGTTTATCGCATGTGTTGAGCCAATCGCAAAAGTCACGCCACCGAAGACAACGCTCGTGAGAAGGTAATCCTTAATCTTGAGCTTAATCGTAGACTCAAGACCTGTCGGCATGGCACAGCAAATCTCAACATTGAATATTCCGCTTGGGGCAATCTGAATGAACTCAGGGCGCACACCGAGAACGAAATCACCATTCTGTGGCAGAGCATCTTCTTTTTCAGCAAAGCCCTGCTCGTCAGTTACACGCGCAACAGGATATTTGAAAACCTCGTCCTTGTTTGCCTTTTCGACATATCCTTTTTCAAGGGAAAGATTATGCTCCTCTTCCTTTTTCTTCTCAATCTGCTCGTCACGGAATCGGTACCACTGATCAAGGTTAAAGCTTCCTTCTGCCTTGAAAGTCACTTCCTCGCCGTCAAAGATTTTGAGCTTCAAAGAGCCGTCTGCCCCCTGCTCGCCCTTAGCATTGATGAAATTAATAGAAGGATTTCCAACGAAGTCCGCGACAAAAAGATTGTTCGGATGATTATAGACCTGAAGCGGTGGCTCGTACTGCTGCAAAACGCCGTTGTTAATCAGACAGATTTTTGTAGCAAGTGTCATAGCTTCCATCTGGTCGTGAGTTACATAGACAAAAGTACTTCCAGTCTCAATGTGAAGTCGCTGCAATTCATAACGCATTTCAAGACGAAGTTTTGCATCAAGATTTGAAAGAGGCTCATCCATGAAAAGAACGCTAGGCTCCGGGGCAAGAGTTCGTGCGATTGCAACACGCTGCTGCTGACCGCCCGAAAGCTCAGCCGGATATCTGTCCATGAACATTCCGATTTTTACGACACGAGAAACTTTTCGTACGGCAAGGTCAATTTCCTCTTCAGTGAGTTTTCTTTCCTTGACCAAAGGCTTTCCGCCCTGAACAATCTGCCATTCATCAGTGAAAGAAAAGCCCTTTGCCTTTTCGGCAGTCACAATCGAATCAACCTTAGATTTGAGCCTTGCAGCCTGATCTTTTGCAACTCCGATTGAGTCCGCGCTTTTGTGCAGCCCCATAGCAAAAATCTTTTTGGCACTGAACATTGAAATCTCGAATGTATCAATGAGCTTCATCAGAGCCTTTTCCTCGTCAATCTTGCCGTTCTTGTCCTTTGACTCATCAATCACAGCGACAATTTTTGAAGGATTTTCCAAGATTTGAGCGATTCTTGCAGAAGTTTTTGCCTCCCAGTTGTAAACAGGAAGTTCCTCACAGATATTGCTAAGACCGAAAGAAATATTTTTATAAACAGTCATGTTCGGCCAGAGCGCATAGTTCTGGAACAAGAATCCGACCTTTCGCTTGTTTGCCGGAATGTTGATTCCCTGCTCGCTGTCGTAAACAACCATATCACCGATTTCGATTCGGCCAGATGATGGTGTTTCCAAGCCCGCAATCATTCGCAGTGTCGTGGTCTTACCACAGCCGGAAGGACCAAGCAGAGTGACAAAAGCATTGTCATCAATAAGAAGATTCAATCTATCGACGCCGTAGAATTTTCCCCAGCGTTTCGTGACATTCGTTAATTTAATTTGTGGCATTATTTTCCTCCTACACCTTTGTCAATGCTGGCTCCAGTGAGTTTGTTTATAAGAGCATTGAAAATAAGAATCGTGACGATAAGAATCAAGTTCATTCCGCTAGAGAATGCGTACAATCCCATCTCGTCGAAATAGTCCATCGCCGTTGTCATAATCTTGAACTGGTCGCAGAGGAGCATGAAAAGCGTAAGCTCTCGGAGACAAGTCATGAACGGAAGAAGGAAGCTTGAAATAATCGTGCTTTTCTGAATCGGGATGATGATTCCGAACATTCGTTTAATCCACGGAATATCCTGAATAATCGCAGCCTCCTCAATCTCACCAGAAATCTGGAGCATTGAGTTGAGGGAAGCACGGCTCGCAAACGGAATGTATTTTACCGTACCAGTGAGCATGAGGATAAGGAATGTACCGCCGATTGAAAGCGTTTTTCCGAAAATAAGGAATGCGACACCTACAGAAAGTGACGGCATGAGGTAAGGCAAGAATGCGACAGAATTGACATAAGCCGCTGCCTTGCTGCGCCTGTTTTTGCTGACCGCATAGCCGACCAAAGTACCGATAGTACCTGCGCACAAAGCACATACAACAGCAACATAAAGCTGTCCTGCGAAGGCCTTCCAAATCTGGGTGTTGTGGAGCATACCAAGCTGACCGAAAAGTCCGTACTCACCAAGAGTGTCCGAAGTCGTCCACCATTTTGTCGTGAGGTGAGAGAAATCACCAGTCTTAAGGAAGCTGTAATCGCCTGGGTTCGGAAGGAAAGTTTCGATTCCGAACGAAATAATCGGATAAATACTCGTGAAAAGCGTGAACACGATAAAAATGCCCGCGACGATGTATTTTCCGAATCTGCCGAGATTTGCCTTTGAAATCTGGCCGCTCTTTCCAGTAACAGTGGTGTAATTCTTTCGGCTTGAAGTGCTTGACTGGTTGAGCATGAGAATCGCGACACCGAAAATCATCATGATTACGGCGATGATGCTTGCCTCACCAGCACGAGCCGAACTCAAAGCGACATATTTTGTAGAAAGTGTAGTAAGTCCCAAATAATGAGGAACTGGATAACTTCCCATCGCACTTCCGAAAACCAAAAGGATTGTAGAAAGAATCGCCGGTTTTACGAGAGGAAGAGTGATGCACAAGAAGCTCTTCCATTTTGGTGTGTCGAGAATCGTAGCCGCTTCCTCAAGGTTCGCGTCCATATTGCGGAAAATTCCGCCAATCAGGATGTATGCGAAAGGTGCGTAGTGAAGTCCGAGAACAATCGCGCTCGGAAACAATCCCTGACACCACCAGAGAGGCGCATGAATATTGAAAAGAGAAGCCAAAAGCCCGTCCGCACCGTGAGTGACTGCGTTAGAGTTGAACGCATTTCGCCACACCATTGCCAGAGTCCACTGAGGCATGATGTATGGGAAAATGAAAATCGAGCTGAGATACTGCTTGAATTTCAAATTCGTGCGAGTAACGAGATATGCGAAGAATCCGCCGTAAACAATCGAGATAAAGCAGGTAAGAACCGCAAGAATCACCGTGTTGAGAAGCGGAACCCAAAGATTGATTCTGGCAAGCTTGCCTGTAAACAAATCAATCCAGTTATATAAAGTGTACTGCCCTTCCTTCAGACCAGTTTTCACGGAGTCAACAGTGCCAGCGTGAACGGCAATCGTATCTTTTGCAAGATACAGGATTGGCGCAATGGTCGAAATGGAAAGCACAATACCGAACAAAAGCAAGATTACATTCTGAGGCTTAGAGAAGAAGGTTTTAACCTGGTTCATTCTCTGCTGCGACAGATATGGTCTCGCCATAGTAACAGTCTGAGCCATGAATTTTCCTTGTGTGTGAATTAAAAGATTCCCCCGCCCGACTGACGGGGGAAAGATAAGATTAAACTTTTAAAAACGATTAGCGGCCGCCACGGATTGAATCAATCCAGTCGCCAAGTTCAAGTGAAACTTCAGCACAATACTTCGGGTCTTCAACTACGAGGGCACCGCCGTTCTCACTTGACCACCATTCAAATCCGCGGTCGTTCTTTGCAGGGAATTCTGTACCGCCGGCTTTGCTGTGGTTGTATTTAGCTTCATTCTCTGCGGCAAGAACAGGGTTTGCTGAGTAGCCGCCCATGTCTTTTCCCCAAGCTGCGAATCCGTCAAGCTTTGTTACCATGAATGAGATGAATGCACATGCTGTCCATGGATATGGAGATGAATCCATGACCTCAAGGTAGTGGCAGTAACCGTAACCACCGATACCTTTGTAGCCGTCGTTGTAAGCTGCGACTGCAATGTTGTTTACAGAAGACTCGTTTGTCTCTGCGACAGAGCGGAGCTTTGAGTAAACGATGAGCGCGAATTCACCAGCTGCTGATTTTGATACAAGCTCGTTACAGATTGGGCCGTCATCAGTCATAGCATTGTAGTTCTTTACCCAAAGTTTTGTCCAAGCCAAGCCGTATTTTGCGTTTGCGCCTGTGATTCCGTAGTTCTTTGCGACAGTCTCACATTCATCGATTGTCGGTTTGAAGTATGATTTTTTGCTCTCATCAAGGGCATCGTAAGCGTTTTTGAGCCAAGTTGAGTATTTGTCAGAAGAAAGCATGTAGAGGAAGTTCTTTCCGACAAGCTCAGAGTTGACATCCATGTACATGCCAGATTTGCCTTCAGCAACGAAATCCCAGCAGTTCTTGAAGTCAGCTCCGCCAACTTTGTTGAACATGAAGACTTTATTGAGAGTCTGCAATGAGAGAAGCTCCGGATAATCCTTTGCGGCAAGTTTGTTAGCCTCGGCCCACTCTTTCGGGATGAATGTGCGAAGAATTCCAGTGTCCATCATCTTTGACTGAATCTGATTACCATCCTGAATCAAAGTCATGAAATACTCTGGGTTTGATGACTTGTAATCAACGGTGAGGGTCGTGAAGATTGAGTTGTTCTTAGGCTGAGACCATTCGATTGTACCAGCGTAAGAAGAATCCAATGATTTGAGGTATTTGATGAACGCAGCACCAGCAGTTTTGCCTCGGCTAGAGTTACCGATACCTTTGATTGTGGCTGTTTTTGACTCTTCGATAGCCTTTTTGCAAAGCTCATCGAAGTTCATTGATTGAGCCTGCTCAATGATTTTCTGAACCTCGGACTTTTCGGTATTTGCAGTTTTTTTTTCGTTGCACGACATACCAAGCATAGCCAAAGCACCAAGTGTAAGACAAATAAGTGATTTTTTCAAAATAAAGCCTCCTTTTTTGAAAGTTTACAGCCCCTAAAAGCAGCACAGGGCTGTTTTTTTATTTGATAGAATCTATTTTAGAACGAAATTCCAAATTGTCAAATAAAAAATCAAAAAAAAGTAGGAAATATCAAATTTCTGGTATGAATAAATCAAAAAATCAATTTTTTTTACTTTGCATCTCCGAAACTCTCTCCGTTTTTTGAAGCTTTTTTGGCCTCCTCGGCGGCTTTGCGTTCGGCTTCTTTCTGCTCGCTCTGCTTTTCCAAATCTCGGCCCAGGAGGCGGGCTGCTTTGATTGCGAGCTGATTTTTGTTTTTTGCGGTAAGGTCGGCCTTGTCGGCAAGCTCGTTGACCGCTTCGTTGCAGTTTGAGTAGCGGCCTTTTGCCCAGATGTCCAGGCCTGTTCCGATTGTCGAAGTATCCTTGTGCTTGAGGAATTCAAGCGCGATTTCGGCGAAGGCAGGATTTTCGTATTTTGCCATTTCTTTTCCGAGCGCGTAACGAAGCTGCTTTCGTTTGTCGTCTTTTATTGTCTCTTTGCAAAGCGTAACGATTTCTGAAACTCCCCGACCTTCTTCAAGAAGCACTTTTGCAACCCTTGCCCTCTGCGGATCAGGAACTTTTTTTTCTGTAATCTGGCTCAGAAGATATTCGTTTCCTTTTGGCGTGTTGAGTTTTGCAAGGCAGTCAAGGCAGTCATTTTTTACGGCCTGAACAGGGTCGTTTTTGGCCCGGTAAATCAGATATTCGTCGGCTTCGGTAACATTATTTTCTTTTATTGCATTGATTGATTCCTGGCGGACTTTGTAATGACTGTCCTTCAAGCCCTGAATCAAGATTTCATTGGCTTCGCTGTTCTTAAAATGCGAGATTCCTTTGATAACATACTGGCGGAGATTCGGGTTCGTGTCCTCAAACAAATCGGAAAGGATTTCCTGTGCTTCCGGCTTTTCCATCTCTCCGATTGCCTCGGCACTGTACATACGGACAAAGGCATTTTCGTCGCTGTCCTGAGCATATTCCACGAGCTTGTCGTAAGTTTCCACGGCATGAAGCTGGCCGAGAACCCGGACAAGGCTCTGTCTCTGGGCAACGGTCAAATCCTCGCGCTCCAGAAATTCCGTGATGTATACGGCCTCACGGGAGCCGCCGACTTTTCCTAAAGTTTCGATTGCGCCTGTGAAATATTCTTCGTTGTCACTTTCAAGCAGGGTGCAGATTGCAGGAACGGCTTCTTTTGTTTTGGCCATCTGAAGATATGAAAAACATGCATTTACTGTGGAAAGTTTTTCGTCATAAGGGTCATTCAGGATCATGACCGCATAATCTTCAAGGCAGGTGTCTTCGATTGTCTTAAAGAAATTTAGGATTTTTTCTCGGATTGCGACGGATTTTGTGTCCTGAAACAAATCATAGACTTCGTTCACGAACCGGACATCCTTTTTCTGGGTCATCGTGTCGAGCAGCTCCGAAATATCTTCTTCAAGGCCATATTTCAAAATGTCGGCATTTTTTTCGTTGGCCTCAGGGTCGGTGTTATTAAGCTCGGAGACCTTTGATGAATCCGGAGATTTCGGCCGCTTTGAGGAAGGAACATCGCTCACACCGGCAAGGCTCGATTTTTTTGACTTGGACTTGCTTTCCTCAGAATCTTCCTCAAGTCCAAACTCGTCAGCCCCTGAAACGGCATCGAATTCTTCGGTAACAGAAAGTTCTGAAGATTCAGCTTCTACAGTGACCTCAACCTCAGGCTCAGCTTTCTGTGCGAAAACGAATCCCGAAAACGAGAAAACCATCATCAAAACCAAAGCGTTCTTTTTCATCAAATCTCCAATTATTTATCGGCAGAATTTTTTGGGGGTCTTAGGGGCAAAGCCCCTAGGAGAGGGGGTAGGCGGAAATGAGGAGCGGAAGCGACGAATTACAGCCGAGGGGGAGACTTTCCCCACCCATAAATTGCTCATTCCTCATTGCTAATTGCTAACTCCTAATTCCTAATTCCTAATTCCTAAGTTCTCACTCCTAACTCCTAACTCCTAATTGCGTATCTTCCATTTGTCCG
>NZ_JAFRNB010000027.1 GCF_017430385.1 Treponema sp. | reverse complement strand
TGACAACGGCACAAAAACTGAATTCGTCACGGTCTATTCGGCTGTCCTTCTGCAGTATCTCGAAAAGTCCTCGATTATTCCCTTTGTGCTCTCAACCCAGACTCTTGAATACGATTTGAGCCAGCGAGTTCAGCAATTTATCACCCAAAAAGAGAGAAAACTTTACCTTTTATGCGGTAACGGCCGCACGATTGAAGAATCTTACATGTATGTTCCGGCTTGGCTTGAAAACCGGGGCTTTACGGTCGAAGTCCTTAATGACTTTACGGCCACCGAAGTTCTCAAAAATTTGACCGCTAGCGACCAAATCGCCATTTTCGGCACAAAAGATTTTTCTCAGGAAGAAGCGATTCTTATACAAAATGCGATTGAAAAGGGCTGCAAGGCATTTTTTGCTGCAAGTCCATTTCACACTACGATTGAAGACGAATGGAAAATCTCAAGACATGAGAACGACCTGCTTATTTCCTACCTGAACGGCAAAGGTTTCGCCTTTGAAAACGCGCTTGTCGAGGACATCTCCTGCTATCCGCTCACAATGCAAAGCGGCGAGGGCAGCACAGCTGAATACACCACGGTTAATTATCCTCTTTGGGTGGCACTGCAGAACCAAAAAGAAGCGAAGCAGGGCGCGACAGTCTTTTGGGCAAGTCCGCTCGTTCTTTACAATGATGCCCAGCCTCTTTTGTTCACGACAAATCTTGCCTGGCTTCAAAAGCCCGCATCAAACACAGGCGAAGATTTATTCCTCACAAATCCTTTCACGCTCCCCAAATCAGCAGCCCAAAGTGACTCTCAGACAGGGCAGTTCGTTGTAGCCGCCAGAAAAGAAAATATTTCGCTCGTCTCAGACCAGTTTTTCGTCTCAAGCCTCATGACAGGCTTCATTTCAGGCGAAAGCACGGGCGATTTCAGAAACTACGACTATCTTACAAAGGAACTTCTCAATCTCCGTGGAGAAGAGGAGCTTTCCGCTCTCATGCAAAAATCTGCCCCAATCACGGCTTTGTATAAAATCACGGACGAAGTTCAGTTCAATTCCGCAAGAAAAGGCACAATCGCGCTGAATTTTGGCCTTCTTCCGATTTTGATTCTGGCGATGTTCGTATGGGTACTGCTTAGACGGAGAGGAAGAAGATGAAAAAAATGTATAATTTTGGAAATATGCTTTTTCATCGTATTTTTGTTCAAAGAGGTGGTTTTATGAAAAAAATTATGAAATTTATTTTGTTTACAATTTTTTTAGTTTTTTCAACATCTGAGCTTTTTTCGCAGACGACAGAACAGACTGCTGATATTTTATTGAAATATACTTTTTCAAAAGATTATACTCTTGATTCTTCATCGATGAGATTTAGTTTGAAAGATGATATTCTGGAGTATGAATATTCTAACGGAGGCGATTGCGGCGATTACTGGGAAAGCGGAATCGCACAGATTAATGGAAATAAGATTCATTTTATCCGTATTAAGGAATATTCCGATGTCGCTACTGAAAAAAAAGAGTATGATGGAACTCTTCTAGATTTTGGACAAATTCCGAACGTTAATTATCGTTATAGACTGGAAACACCACGGGATACGCTTGAAGGCGGCGAAGTCAAAGATGGCGAAGAAGTTTTATGCGACGGTCAGAAATGTATAAAATATTCCGAACGAATTGTTTTGAAAAATTCGGCAAAAAGATATACTGCTCCAAACTTTTCAGCAGATTTATTTATTTCGAATGATGTAATTGGTGATGTCAAATTGCCGAATAATTATGTGGTTTTTCCGGGAATGACGAAGCGGGCTTTTGGTGTAATAAAAAATAAGGTGAATGGAAGTGGTGTAAAAGGTTCGTGGTATGTACTTGCCGATAATTTAACTCCTAGTCCTTATCCTTATTACTGGGTTTTTGTTCCTGAAAATTCTTTCTCAGTTTATACATGTAAAGATTATCCTGATCCAAATTTGAATGATTCAAAAGTGCTTAAATCTAAGGAAGATGAATTCTGGAAGGCTGTTCGAAAACAGACTTTTTCTTATCTGACAAGCGAAGAAGATGAAAAACTTAGTAACCGTCGCTGGTGGGATTATTATGATTATTCAGTGGTTTTTGATGATGTAAAACTTTTTGATAACCGCTCAGAAATTAAACCCGGCAAAACAAAGAAAATAAAAGAAAATCTGCGGCTTAGAAAAAATGATAATCTTGAAAGTGCGGTAATCACAACAATTAAAGAAGGTTCTCAGGTAAAAATATTGGAAACTGGGGAGCCTGAAGTTATTGAAGATATTTACAGTTTCTGGGTTAAAGTGCAGATTGTAAACGGAACTGACCGTGACGGAAACTCTTTGAAAGCAGAAACATGTGGCTGGTGCTACGGCGGGTATTTGGAGTAACAGTAAAATATTTTCCGCAGACTGACAAGGATTATTCAATGAAAGAAAAACTTGCAAATTTTTTTACAAAGTCAAATGGAATTTTCTCTGCCTTTTTTATGATTGCGGCTTTGGGCTGCCTTGCCACTCCCGTAAATTCCAGTAATTCACTTTTTTTCCTGCTCGCACTTTTGTCTCTTGTCCTGAATCCTGTGGTTATGATTTTTGACATAATCGCTTCTGTTATCGGCGAGGGCAGACTTCGCATATGGAACATAATTTTACTGATTTTGGATGCTTTGCTGGAATTTTTATTGTATTACGCTATAATTTTGTCCGTGGGGTGATTAAGAACAATGGCAGACGGAATTTATTGCAAAATGAATGCGAATGATCCGAGTTTCATCCACTTTCCGCACATTCGGCCTGGCGACCGGGAAGGAATTTTCGACACGGATTTTTCTATAAAAAAAGAAGGCGACTGCTGGCATTTGAGCTTTGAGCATGTGCACGACGACTCAATCAATCTGGATTTTCATTTCGATGATTTTTATATTAAGGGCGATTTTTTCGACAGATATTCAGAAGAAGAATTTCTGAATCTAGTTGAACATTGCTGCAGCGATATTAAAAAGAATGTTAAAATCCCCGCGCGGCTTTCAGAACTGCTTGATGAAAATGGCGAGACGACTGAATGGAAGGGCTGGTCTTCTCGGGAAATAGAGTCAAAAGAATATTTTTTGAATCGAAAATATTCCACGAACTTTTTCAAGCACGAAATGCTCCCGCTCGTAAATTCAATCAGCCAAACCCTGAATGTGGATTTACTGAGGAAAGTTGAAGTGGATAGATTCTTTGGTTTTCGAAACCGCATTGGCTTCGTTAAAAAGGATGATGATTTTTTTGTTTATAAGACGGACGAAAATGCACATATCGATGTTTACGGAAAATTCAATCAGATGGGCCTTATAGTCTGCCTCGCATTTCTTTTGGACGCAAAGGATTTTATAAAAGCAACAAAAGTTTCAGATTCTGTTTTGAAGGAAAAAAAACACTTCAAATCAGAACGAGCCGCTGAAAAATATATGGGTATAGAAGATTAAAATAAGAATGGCTTGTCCTGATTTTCTGCTTACAAAGAATTAATCAACTCGTGATACGAATCTCTGGAGTTCCATGAGCCATTTTTCGCGGCTGCCTGATGCTGTGAAAAGATTTGCCATGTATACGCGAAGGAAAGCTCCAGATTTTGTCTTGAATTCAAGACCTGCCGGGATAAATCCGATGATTCTTGTCGGGCGAACAGATTCCAGCTCCGAGAGAGGAATCGTGACCGAGCCGATGAGCCTTGAAAGCTCAATTCTGTCCTCGAACAATTTGAGAGCACCACCACCAAGCTTCACGAAGCCGCCGAGAGCATACTTGTAAACCGCATTTGAAAGTTTCAAACCTTCTTCCATTTCTTTCTCCATTAATGGGAATTTTTGAATTGGGGCATTATATCATTTCGGCAAACGCTTATTCAAGAAGAAACGGCTTCTCCCTTTTATAAACCTTTAGTGATTATAGATAATTTTATGCTATTTGTGTATATTTAAGCGTAAGGTTTTGCTTAAAATAAGGTTATATTCAAAAATGAAAAAAGTTTTTATCACCATCACATTTATTCTCACCCTTTGCTCTTCCCGGAG
>NZ_JAFRNB010000026.1 GCF_017430385.1 Treponema sp. | reverse complement strand
GGCAAAAACATCAGCAAAAGCTCCGTCTACCGCAATCTGGCCGAGCTTGAAGCCGAGCAAAAAATCAAGCGGGTCACAAAGACGGGCAGCAAGGAATCCTTCTACCAGTTTTTCGACAATTCCGAGTGCAAGAATCACATTCACCTTTCCTGCACGAAATGCGGCAAAATCTTCCACCTCGAAAGCGAGCAGACCGAAAAGCTTGTGAACGAAGTGGAACTGGCCGACGGATTTGAAATCAGCCGGAGCGAAACCACGCTGTACGGTGTGTGCAAGGATTGTGGAGTTAAGAATTAGCAGGGAGCGGTTAGCGGTTAGCAGTTGCTTTGCTAAATGGAGATTATTTTTATGAGAAAAATTCTTTTAATCTGTGTGAATCTGTGTAATCTGTGGTTTGTTTTGAATTTCACTTCCTGCCAGAAAAAATCCAGCTCGGAGCAGGCTTCTTCTGCAGGAAAAATTACTGTGCTTGCTACGATTTTCCCGGCTTACGACTGGGCTAGAAATCTTGCGACTGGAAGTGATTCGGTTTATGTCGATATGCTTTTAAAAGACGGCGTTGACATGCACAGTTTTCAGCCATCGGCTTCGGACATCGTAAAAATTTCTACGGCTGATATTTTCATTTATGTAGGCGGTGAATCTGACGCCTGGGTTGAAACCGCGCTCAAAAATGCACGCAATGACAAAATGATTGTCATCAACCTCATGGACAAACTCAAAGGCTTTGTTAAACAGGAAGAAATTGTCGAGGGAATGCAGCATGATGAGCACGACCACGACGAGCACGGCCACGATGCCAACGAAGAAGAAATTGAAAATGACGAGCATGTATGGCTCTCTTTGAACAACGCGATTGCAGCATCAAATGAGATTGCGCGTGCTTTAATGGAAAAAGATGAATCAAATTCTTCTATATATATGGCAAATCTTGTCTATTATGTAGACAAACTTTCTGCGCTCAAGCAGGAATATGCGGATAAATTCGGCGGAAAAACAATTCTCGTCTGTGACCGATTCCCATTCCTCTATCTCACGGATGAATTCGGAATCAAATATTACGCGGCTTTCATCGGCTGCTCTGCCGAAAGCGAGGCAAGTTTTGACACAATCGCCTTCCTTTCAGTCAAGCTGCACGAGCTCAAATCGCCGGCAGTTTTCGTGACAGAAAGTGCGGACAAAAAAATCGCCAGAACGGTTATTTCAAACGCAGGAGCAAAAGACTGTAAAATCATCCAGCTTGATTCAATGCAGTCAACAACCTTCAAACAAGCCCAAAATGGAGCAAGCTATCTGGACATCATGCGGGCAAATCTTGAGGCATTGAAATAAATTCCTCACAGAGCTTTTGAGGGCACAGAGAATCTTTCGTAATACGAAGTTTTATACCACAATCATGTGCTTTTTTTTACGATGTATTTGAGGTGTGAAACTTGTTATGTCAAAAATCCCTCTGTGTACTCTGTGGCCTCTGTGAGAAATTTAAAAAGGAACATTATGGCACAGCTTACTTGTGAAAATCTTACTTTGGGTTACGACTCAAAGATTATCATCAAAAATCTCTCTTTCAGCGTGAACGCGGGGGATTACCTTTGCATTCTCGGCGAAAACGGCTCAGGAAAAACCACGCTCATGAAGACGATTCTGCATCTGATAAAGCCGCTCGAAGGCAAAATCACCACCGGCGACGGTTTGCTTGCAGACGAAATCGGATACCTTCCGCAGCAGACCATGATCCAAAAGGACTTTCCTGCCAGCGTACGCGAAATCGTGCTTTCAGGCTGTCAGTCACGATGCGGACGAAGGCCTTTTTACAATAAGGAAGAAAAACTTCTTTCCGCAAAGGCGATGGCAAAAATGGGAATCAGCGAGCTTTCAAAACGCTGTTACCGTGAGCTTTCCGGCGGCCAGCAGCAGCGGGTTTTGCTCGCACGAGCCTTGTGCGCGACACAAAAAATGCTTTTCCTTGACGAACCTGTTAGCGCGCTCGACCCGACAGCACAGGAAGAAATGTATTCGCTTATCGAAGGCCTCCACAAAGAAGGAATCACGATTATTATGATTAGCCACGACATTGAGGCGGCATTGAAATACGCAACGCATGTCCTTCACATCGGAGAGAGCATTTTCTTCGGAACAAAAGCCGAATTCATCCACAAAACGACCTGCCCGGATTGCAACGGCCAGATTCAGAAAATCTTGTGGAACGGAAAAAGGAAAGTGGAAAAAGGAAAGTAGAAAACTGAAAGTGGAAAGTGGAAAACGGAAAACAGATTTTTTTTGAGGAGCAGATTTTATGTTGCAGGATATAATTAATACATTTCATTTGAATTTTCCTTTTGTGCAGAGGGCTTTTATTGCGGGAATTTTGGTCGCGCTTTGCTCTTCTTTGCTCGGAGTCACGCTTGTTCTCAAACGATTCAGCTTTATCGGCGACGGTTTGAGTCATGTTGCTTTCGGGGCAATGTCGATTTCGGCCGTTCTTCAGACATTTATGGAAAATCTTTCGCGAAACGCCTCATTCAGCGAAAAAGGAAGCGCGTTTTTCACTTTGTTGTCGGATTTGCTCCAGAATCAAATGTATCTCGTCCTTCCGATTACCGTGATTGCCGCGATTTTGCTTCTTCGCACTGGCAAGAACACCAAAATTCAGGGAGATGCCGCCGTTGCCATGATTTCTGTCGCATCCCTTGCGCTCGGCTACCTGATTATGAACATCTTTAAGCCGTCGAACAATCTTTCGGGCGATGTATGTACGACACTTTTCGGCTCGTATTCAATTCTCACGCTCACACCGGCCGAAGTCTGGCTCTGCGTTGGCCTTTCATTGACAGTAATTGCCGCATTCATCATCTTCTACAACAAAATTTTTGCGGTCACTTTTGACGAATCTTTCGCCCAGGCCGTTGGAACCCACGCAAGCGTCTACAATCTCGTGATTGCAATCATCGTCGCGGTAATAATCGTCCTCGCGATGAACCTCGTCGGCTCCCTTTTGATTTCCGCACTCGTGATTTTCCCGGCTTTGGCCAGCATGAGAGTTTTCAAAAGCTTCAAATCTGTTACAATATGTTCTGTGATAATAAGCGTGAGCTGTGCGCTTGCGGGTCTTCTGATTTCTGTTCCTGCAGGAACCCCGGTCGGCTCGACAATCGTTGCCGCAGACCTGCTTGCGTTCATCAGCTTTTATATTGTAGGAAAAGTGAAGGGCTAGAAATGAACTCTTGGGCGCTACCTGCCTGACGGCAGGTCGGGCTTTTCACGGTTCCGCTGACGCTTCATTGTTTCATTCGCTGCGCTCATTACACAACGCTTCGCGCCGTTACAATCCCTAGCGCGTTTGCTTTTCAGGAGGTGTTTTTATGAAAAAAATTGTCGTTCTTATTTCAATTTGTTGTGTTCTTCTTTCCTGCAAGGGGAAATCCACTGTTGAGACCAGCTTTGCGATTCCTGAAAATGCCCTGCCAATCGAGGAACAGGCGGTTGCCCAGAATGAAGCCACTTCCGTAAAATCAACGACAGCTTCTGACGGAACAAAAATTGACTACGACCTTTCCGAGATGAATTCAAACATGGTCTACTCTCAGGTTTTCAACATGATGATTGAGCCGGAAATTTACGATGACAAAGTTGTTAAGATGCGTGGTAATTTTGTTGCTTATGAAAACTCACCTACGGCAAACGGCGGAACATCTTACGCGGTTATAATTTCAGACGCTCTGGCTTGCTGCCAGCAGGGAATTGAATTCAAATACGATTTTGCAGGCAAACTCCCGAAAGAAGGCGACGTAATCACGGTTACAGGAGTCTACGTTACGGCTATGCTTTCTGACGACATGGTATACAATTACGTCAAAGCCGATTCAGTGGAAATGTGAACATAGCTTTTCTGTGTTACCGCTAAAAATTGCAGTTTTTTTGACAGTGCGGATTTCCTGTGTTACAATGGAAAATTAATATGAACGAAGAAAATCTTTCCGCTATTGAGCTTTACATGAACCGCGTTTTCAAGCTGGTTATTCTCGCAGCCCCGGGGGCAACACTCTGCGCTGGCCTTACTTATACGGCGATAAAATTCCTCGGTTTCTACCCGATGGTTCCTCTTGCGGGTCTTCTGATTTTTGATTCAACGTGTGCCCTCTACTTTTTTACAGCCATTATGTTCGTTTTGCATTGCGAAACTCCCGACGGATATTTAAAACCGAACATCATCAAATATGGTAAAATATTTCTTGCGATTCTTGAAATCATCCAGTGGAATTTCATCTCTTATCTCATTCCCTGCAGGGACTTTTGGGCATACGGGGCATTTTTCATCCTTTTTGCAGTCTTCTTTCTCGATCACAAATTCACTCTTTTGATCAGTGCGGAAATCGTTGTCTCCCTCGCAGTCTCATGGATTGTCAAGGGCGATGCCCTTCTTCCCGCAAACGACGGGCTTTTTATCCCGAACCTGATTATCCGTGCGGTGAACGTTTCTCTTGTGGTCATAGCCCTTTGGCTCATCACATATCTTATCGAAAAACAGCTTGCAAAGGAACTTGAAAGACTTGCCGACTACGACGCGCTCACGCTTTTGCACAACCGCCGCAGCATGAAAAGCCACATTTCAAGCGTGATGAGGCAGGCAGAAAAAGGCGACGGCACTTTCACGCTTTTGATGTGCGATTTGGACAATTTCAAGCGAATCAACGACACTTACGGTCATGACTGCGGCGACCTCATCCTCAAGACGGTTGCAAACATCATCAGCTGTGACGTGCGAAAGGATGATGCGGTTTTCCGTTACGGCGGCGAGGAAATTCTTGTGATGGTTCGTGCCGACAATAAAATCACGCACAAAGTCGCCGAGCGAATCCGAAAGGACATCGAAAACGAAAAAATCACCTACAACGACAAAGACGTGGGAATCACCGTGACAATTGGACTGGCGAGCTACAAGCCCAATACCACGGTTGAAGACTTGATTAAAATCGCCGACGAAAAACTCTATATCGGCAAGAATAACGGCAAAAATCAGGTCGTTAACCAGTAAATGCTGCGCCAGGATTGGAGCACCGCCGAAGGCGTTCCGTAGCGAAGCGAAGGAATGAGGGTTACCGAAGTGCGGAAAGCCTGTAGCCCGTTAATTGCGCTATGAAAAATACCGATAATCTTAGCATGAAAAGAATTGCTTTATCGGTACTTGCTTTTATTTTGGCTTTTTCGGCGTTTTCTCAGACAAAAATCTCTTATGCGGGAGATTCCAGCTATAAACTTGTTGAACGAACGAATCTCCGCCGGTATGTGAACGGAAAATATTCGGGCTTGACCAGTCGCGAGGTACATTCTTTTATCGGCCGCGCTTTTGCACCTGATGGCGTGCGTTCTTTGGCAGGCGACCGCTGGTATGACGGCAATTTCTTTGTTATGGAAGAGACTTTGCGCAATTCAAAGGCGACTATGGCCGGAATCCACGAGGCAATTCCTTCTGTTTTCAAAATTTCTGCTGACGGAAAGATGACGATGTTTCAAGACAACGGTTATCCGACTTTCCGAAGTTTCCCGTCATATACAACGCAACAGCTAAAACCGGGCGATTCATGGAAAGGCGAAGGAGAGCGGGCTGTTGACCCGATGAACAAAGGCATTTTTACGAGGATGCCGATTCTTGTTCTTTACACTTTTGACGGCGAAGAATTATATCGTGGCGAGAAAGTTTTTAGAATCAAGGCAATCTGGCAAACAAATTATGGATTTTCGAACTTGAATTTTGATCCGAAAGGCGACTCGACTTTGAAAAAGGCAACTGGCGGGCACAAGGCTGATATCATCGTGCGTGCTTCAACAGGCGAGGCAATCTTAATCACGGACAATGTTGACGAAACTTTTGCCTACGCTGACGGAACTCAGGTCAATCTGAAAGGCACAATCACGCTCTTTACGGAATATCCGCCGGCTACAGACCACGACAAGCTGATTTTTGCGCTGAACAGAATCGCGCGCGCAGACACGACAACCCCGGCAACAGGCAGCAAAAAAAATCAGGCTGCTGGAACTGGCACGGCTAGCGCAAGTTCTGCGGGAACAGGCTTGGCAGGCGCGGGAACTGGTTCGGCATCAGGAAAATCGGGCACATCAAGCAAAACCGGCTCTTCCTCTGCAAGCTCAGTTGCGACAGGCACCAGCTCGGCAAGCGCGGGCACGGCCACATCAGGAAAATCTAGCTTGCCAAGCAAAACCGGCTCTTCCTCTGCAATTTCTTCCTCATCGGGCATAGGCTCGGCACAATCAGGCTCGGCACAAACATCTTCCGGCGACAAAAACAACATGGTCTTTGAAGAAACTCCTGCCGGAATCCGGCTTTCCGTGCGTGACATAAAATTCAAGGCCGACAGTGCAGAAGTCCTCGCAAGTGAAAAATCCCGCCTGGACGAAATCGCAGATGTTCTGAAACTCGCGCCAAATTCTCAGTTCCTGATTGAAGGACACACGGCGAGCGTAGGCAAACCCGCCGGAGAACAAAAACTTTCCGAAGAGCGAGCAAAAAATATTGCCGCCGAACTCGCAAAACGCGGAATTCCGGCGGCAAACTTCATCTGTAAAGGTCACGGCGGAAATAAGCCGATTGCAAGCAACGACACAAATGAAGGCCGCGCTCAAAACCGCCGCGTCGAAATCACTATTTTGGAATAGAATTCTTGCTTTCTCTGCGGCCTTGGGTATATACTTTTTATATGAAGAAAATTCTGGCAAGTGTTTTTTTGTGTCTCAGCGTCTCTCTGTATGCGGAAGAAAGCATTTCGCTCAAAGCGATTGCCGATGAACGCAGGGAAATCCACGAGCAGGAGCAGAAAGAAAAGCTGGAGCAATCTTATTTCGACAAAAAATCCTCGCAGAGTCAGGATGTCTCATATCTTGGAGTGGCTGGCTATCTTTCAGCCATCGTCCTTGGCACGGTTTTGGCTCCACAATCCCCTGAAAGCTACCGTCAGTTCAAAGCGGCCGAAAAAGCAAACAGTTCAAATCCATAAAAACTGACTAACCCATCCTCAGTTTCCTCAAAAAAAACACAGGACAAGCAAAGCAATGTCCTGTGTCGATTTTCAATTTTCAGTTTTAAACTTTCAATTTACTAGTTCTGCATTGATGTATTTTTTACGATGACATCATGTGCGCCGCCCTCTGTGATTGAGACAGAAGAAACGAGCGTGAGCTTAGCCTTTTCCTGCAATTCAGGAATTGAAAGTGCACCACAGTTACACATTGTATGAGTTACCTTGCGCAAAGTCATTCCAACACCGTCATGCAAATGACCAGCGTAAGGAACATAAGAATCAACGCCCTCTTCAAAAGCCATTGATTTTTTGCCGCCCAAGTCGTATCGCTGCCAGTTGCGTGCGCGGTTACTTCCCTCGCCCCAGTACTCTTTGACATAACTTCCGTTCATGACGAGCTTGTTTGAAGGAGACTCGTCGAATCGTGCGAAGTAGCGGCCGAGCATTACGAAGTCTGAGCCCATAGCCAAAGCCAAAGTGATGTGATAATCCTGAACGATACCACCGTCAGAACAAATAGGAATGTAAATGCCAGTCTTTTTGTAGTATTCGTCGCGAGCCTTTGCAACTTCGATTGTAGCAGTAGCCTGACCACGACCGATACCTTTCTGCTCACGAGTGATACAAATTGAACCGCCGCCGATACCAATCTTTACGAAATCAGCACCAGCCTCAGCCAAGAAGTTGAATCCGTCAGCATCAACGACATTTCCGGCACCTACGCGGACATTCTTTCCGAATTTTTCGTGGATGTCTTTGAGAGCCTTTTCCTGCCAGTAAGAATAACCTTCGCTAGAGTCGAGAACGAAAACATCTGCACCAGCTTCAAGCAAAGCCGGAACCCGCTCCATGTAATCGCGTGTGTTGATACCAGCTCCGACGATGTATCGGTGCTGCGCGTCAAGCAATTCGAGCGGGTGAGTTTCGTGAGTAGCATAGTCTTTTCGGAAAATCAAAGAAACGAGATTGCCGTCTTTGTCAACGACAGGGAGCTGATTGACCTTTTTGTCCCAGATAATCTCGTTTGCTTCGCTCAAAGTGATTCCTTCCTGACCAGTTACCATGTCAGCGAGCGGAGTCATATATTCAGAAACTTTTGAACCAGGTTTGCAGTGAGAGATTCGGAAATCTTTTGAAGTGATGATTCCGACGAGCTTTCCGTGAGCAGTTCCGTCCTCTGTAACGGCACAAGTTGAGTGACCAGTTTTTTCGCTGAGAGCGATGACTTCTTCGAGAGTCTGATCAGGACGAACATTTGAATCAGAAGTTACGAATCCTGCCTTGTAAGACTTAACGCGGGCAATCATCGCAGCCTGATCTTCGATTGACTGGCTTCCATAAATGAAGCTGATTCCGCCCTCTTTTGCAAGTGCGATAGCCATTTTGTCATCCGAAACAGCCTGCATTACAGCAGAAACCATCGGAATATTCATTGAAAGCGGAGATTCCTCGCCGGCCTTTTTATTGTACTTAACGAGCGGTGTACGCAGGCTTACATTGTCAGGAATACATTCCGCACTAGAATAGCCCGGAACCAAAAGGTACTCACCGAAAGTGTGAGACGGCTCAGAAAAATAAAATGCCATGATTTTCTCCCATAAAACTCGCACACGCGGGTCAATTTTTTTAAAAAATAAATTGAAATAGTATATCAAAAATAAAAGGCTGGGGGAAGATATTTTTTGCAAAGTAATCCAAAGAGTAATTGAAAAGTTTGGTGAATAAGCGTTATAATAGGATAACCCGCAATGATGTGGCACGGTGCTATGCCGTGACTGTATTGCGGGCGTTTTTATTTTAAAATATAATAGAAAGGAAAAAGTATTTTCTGGAGAACACATTGAACTCGACTTCTATTTTTATTCAGCAGTTCGTGAACGGTCTTTCGCTCGGAAGCATTTACGCACTGATTGCGCTTGGCTACACGATGGTTTACGGAATCGTCAAGCTGATTAACTTTGCGCATGGCGATGTAATGATGATTGGAGCCTACGCAGGCTATTTCGTGCTCACGGCTCTGGGCACAACTGCACTCGGAATGAGCCTCGCTTTTGTTGCGGCCATGGTAACATGTGCGCTTTTGATTATTTTGATTGAGCGCGTCGCATATCGTCCGCTCCGCACTGCCCCACGCCTCAACTCTCTTATCACGGCAATCGCAATCGAACTGATTTTGCAGAATCTCATGCGAGTTCTTCCTTTTGTCGGTCCAAATCCTCGCCAGTATCCTACAATGGCAACGGTCAACTTCAACTGGGGTCTTGTCTCAATCTCGAACATTCAGGTAGTCGTAATCGTTTTGAGTGCGGCCCTCATGATTATTCTCAATTAT
>NZ_JAFRNB010000025.1 GCF_017430385.1 Treponema sp. | reverse complement strand
GAATCTTCTGAAGCAAGCAGATTTTTCGGATGTCATAAAATCCAAAAACATTACAATTTCTCAAAAGCAGCACATTTGCGATAAATGCGAAGATTATCTGGATAGAGTCATTAAGTTATTTTAATGCGGATGCCCTGGTAGATACGGCCTTTGGTCTTGCACCAAGTTCAGGCGTTCTTCCGAAATACCTATTTTATTTTTGCAAGTCGTTTGATTTTACTACATTGGATAGCAGTACAACACTTCCAAGTTTAACAAAAACAAATATTCAACAGATTTTATTTCCGTTACCACCCTTTTTAGAGCAGCAACGGATTTTAACAAAGATAGATACAATTTTTGCCCAATTAGATGAGATTGTTTTGAATCTGGTCTAATACCGTAAATAATTCTTCGATTTTTGAAACAATTCTTTGTTGCTCAGAAATTGGCGGAACTGCTACATACGACTCTGACATTTCTTGTAAGTAGAAACCTTGTTGAGCCGTACCTGTAGCATGTTCAACTACATAATTCTGATAAAAGGAACTGTCAAAAAAGTATTTTAAATACTTATTTTCAATTTGAGTATTCAAAACTGAAACACTTCGCTGAAAACAAATATTAAGATTCCCGTCATAAATGCAACTTCGCCCTAAAGTTCCGACAGAAGTGAAGAAAATGTCTCCTTTTTTTGCTTTTGTGCGTTGATTCTCAGTTTCAAACACTTCCTTTGTTAAATATCTTACATTTTCTAAATCTTCAACAGTATCATGATTAATATTTCTTGATGATGCCATTATATAATTGGTCTTTTCTTCTATACCTTTTGGCGGATTATGGTCACCGTCCACAAGTTTCGTACAGATTTGTCCAAGCTTAGACCATTGCCAGCTTTCAGGAATTTCAAAAGGTATTTCATCTTCAATACAAACTGCATCTTTACCCTTGAACTTCTCATAGTGGCAAAAAAAAACACATAATCTGTAATGATTCCAATAAGCGGAAACGCAAATTCAACTTATTGGAGGTCGTTATGGAAAATAACGAAACTTTTGAAGAGTATTTGAAAAGGACAAATCTTTCAAAGAACACTCTTACATCTTACTTGTGGACGGTAAAGTATTTCACGGAGAACTACGAAACCATCAACAAGGAAAATCTCTTGGCTTATAAAGGATATTTGCTCGAATATTATAAGCCAAAGACCGTGAACTTACGGATTCAGGGAATCAACAAGTATCTTTCTTTCATTGGTCTGGAAAAACTGCAGCTTAAGTTTGTAAAAGTTCAGCAGAAGAACTTTTTGGAAAATGTTATCAGCAATGCAGATTACCAGTTTTTGAAGGCCAAACTCAAAGCTGATGATAATCTGGAATGGTATTTCGTTGTCTGGTTTCTTGCCGCGACAGGTGCTCGTGTAAGTGAGCTTATCCAGATAAAGGTTGAACATGTAAAGGCTGGATATTTTGATTTGTATTGCAAGGGCGGAAAACTGCGCCGTTTGTATATTCCAAAGACATTGAAAGAAGAAGCCCTTTTGTGGTTGGAATCTATCGGCAGGACTTACGGCTATCTTTTTTTGAATCGATTCGGGGAAAGAATCACAACCAGAGGAATAGCCCAGCAGCTTAAAAATTATGCCCGAAAATACGGAATAAACGAAAAGGTCGTTTATCCACATTCTTTCAGGCATCGTTACGCAAAGAACTTTCTTGAAAAGTACAATGACATTGCTCTTCTGGCTGATTTAATGGGGCATGAAAGCATAGAGACAACCCGCATCTACCTCAGAAAAACAGCCAGCGAACAGCAGGACATTGTTGATACAATCGTAACTTGGTAGTTTAAGCCAATTGGTCAGCAATAAAATCTAATTTAGCAAACGCATTCTCGATTTTCTCGACTATGCGTTTCTGTTCGGCTAAAGGGGGAAGAGGAATCCATAAATCTTTTGCATTTTCTATAGTTAATTGTTCTACAGTCGTTCCTTTTGATCCATCATAAATCACTTTCTGCGTATAATCTGATTCAATTACAAGTTTTGTATATTTAGGATTTAAATTAAATTTATTTTCAAAACAAAGAATATAGGCATCTTTATAATAAAACTTTTTTGTTCCTTCTACGATATGTACATATCCCAAAGTACCAACAGCAGATACTAATAAATCATCTTTTTGAGGAACCCCACCTTTCAATTTATTTTGTTCATACAATTCTTCTGAAATATAAATTTCTGGATGAACATTACCTGTTTTACATAATTCTACAAGTTCTCGTCCTCTGAAAAATGGAATACCAGAAGGTTTCCAATCTGTCTGATGAATACGTATTGCAGAATGTATGTTGTATAAGCATTTTGCTTTAGTCCAAGCCCAGCCATTTGGAATGTCAAACGGAATCTCATCTTCAATATCCTTTACAGTTCCATCTGCAAACTTCTCGCAATGGCAATTATCAGTAGTGGACTTGTAGATATAACTATCGTTCTTGTCGCGTTTGAGTTCACCAGCTTTGATTTTAGCTTCTTTTTCTGCACGGAGTTTTTCAAGCAAAACTGATGCAGGTTCATCTGCTGAATCTTGTTCAACGAGCTTACCGTGAATTGCCAAGTCTAGTATTTTGCTCTTTGCCTGCTTGATTGCAATTTGTAAATCTGCTTTATCGTTCTCGAGAGAATTGATTAAAAATATGATTCGTTCTAACTCTGAAACTATATATTCTTGTTCTCTAAGAGGTGGAACTGGAATCAAAGTTTTGCAAATATCATTAAGATGTAAATTTGGTACACCAATTCCTGTTAAATGCCCATTAAACTGTTCTTTACAAAAAGGACTATTTATAAGATTCAGGAGATATTTTGGGTATATTTGAGTTACAGGTCTCAACAATGCCAATGTAACATAAATGTCAAATACTTCATCAGTTTCAACTAAAGCGGCAACTCCTGTGGTTCCGTTTTTTGCCAAAAGTACATCATTTTTTTGCGGTTTTACACGCTTTTGAAGTTCTTCATGTAATTCTTTTGTAATGTATTTTATTTTGCTCCAATCTATCTTCTGTGTCGTAACATCTTTTGATGATAAGAATGGAATTCCGTTTTCTTTGTCAGAATAGGTTGGCGTTTGATGTGTACCGTCTGTTATGGGAATAGCACAAATAGAAGGCAATCGACACCACGCCCACCCCTCCGGCACATCAAACGGAATCTCATCCTCGATATCCTTCACCGTTCCGTCGGGCATCTTCTCATAGTGCCGCTTATCATCACCAACAAAGATATAAGAGTCGTTTTTATCTGCTTTTATTTTCTTTTCCGCAATCAGCTTTGATTTTTCCTCACGGATTCTTTCAAGCAATTTTGATGCGGGTTCATCATCTGGATTCTGAGGAACTAATTTTCCATGTATTGCTAAATCAAGGATTTTTGCTTTCAGTTGTTTTGTATTCATTATTCGTCATCCTTTTCAGATTCATCTATTGAACTTGTAAGAGCCTTCAACTCAGAAACGGCTTTTGCAATATTTGCTGATTTTTGTTCAATTATTTCCATAAGTTCAGCAAGAGTACATGTCACATCGTTTGAAGTATCTTTAATCCATTTGAGGTCAAGACTTGTTTTTTCATCTTTTAGGATTTCTTCTATTATGTATTTTTTCCAACGACCGTTCGGATTTTCTTCTGACCATGTTTCTTTGCGGTCTTCAAAGTGTCCAGCACAATAAACCTCTTCAAATTCTTTGAAGTCTTCTGTTTTCAGAGGATTTGTTTTTCCAAAAGTACGCATGTTTGAACGCATGTCGTAAACCCATACTTCTTTTGTGTTATTTTCATCAGTTTTACCACGAGTAAAGAAAAGCACATTTGTTTTTACGCCCTGAGCATAGAAAATACCTGTAGGAAGTCTGAGGATTGTATGAAGGTTACATTTGTTCATTAAGTCCTGACGGATTTTCTGCCCGGCATTGTCTTCAAACAAAACATTATCAGGCAGGACAACGGCCGCTCTTGCAGTACCCGTAGTTCTCAAAGAACGATAAATATGCTGTAAGAAGTTTAACTGTTTGTTGCTTGTTGTATAAGTAAAGTCATCGCGGGTTGCGCGCTCACCGCCCTTTTTTGTACCAAAGGGCGGATTTGTAAGGACTACATCATAGCCAGTCATGGCCTTACCATTTTCGCTCAGTGTGTCTCCAAGAACGATTTTACCATCAATGTTATGCAGCATGGCGTTCATCAAAGCTAAACGGTGTGTTTCATGAACAAGTTCACCGCCGGAGAATGCTTCTTTTACCTGAAATGTTGCTTCTTTTTCATTCAAATCGCAGTAATCATCCGATATGCTTTTAACATAGGCGTCGGCACTGATCATAAAACCGAAAGTACCACAAGCAGGGTCATTACAGCGTTCGCCGACCTGTGGTGCAACAAGCCTTGTCATTACATCAATCAAAACACGCGGAGTGAAGTATTGTCCGGCACCGCTTTTCTTTTCGTTAGCATTCTTTTCCAAAAGACCTTCATAAAGATTTCCAAGACCTTCTTCTTTTGCGGAATACCAGTCTAATTCATCGATTGACTTAATGATTTTTTCAAGGTTCTTTGGTTCATCAATATTTGAACTTGCCCCCTGATAAATCTCACGGACACGACCTTTTGTATTTTCTCCAAGATATGTGAGTAATTCCTTGTAGAATTTTTTAAGTTCAATTCCGCTATGAGAAGTGAGCTTATCCCAACGATATGCTTCTGGAATGGAATCTTCTGTCTTTGTTTCTTTTGCCATCTTAAGGAAAAGAATATATGTAAGCTCAGTAACATACTGATGATAAGTTATTCCATCATCACGCAAAATATTGCACAGATTCCAAAGTTTGCTTACGATTTCCTGATTTGTCATTTCTTACTCCAAATTTATGCTGCTTTATCTTCGTAAAGATAAGTATTTAATTCCCTGATAATTGAACCAAGATTATTACTAAAGATTTTGTTTACCTTGTTGAATCCGCCCTGAATTCTCCAGGCTGAGTATTCATCAAAGGTCTGCTCATTAAGCACAGATTCATTGATGAGATATTTTTCGATTCTATCAATCCACTTTTTTTCGCCTGCTGTAAAGTTATGAGCTTTATTCAGCTTTTTAATTGCATTATGGATTCTTTCCTCATGAGAAATCAAGGGGGAACCAATCGCATAACGGCGAACCAGCGTAATAATATCTGCGGCACATTCCTCATTTGTAACTTGCTGAATGGCAGTATTTAGCTGAATGGAATTATAACCGTTTGCATCAAGCGTCATGCTCAGTTTTCTTAAATCTGCAAGAGTTAAGTCTGCTGGGCGAGTACAAACAATGTCCAAGGCTTCAATCTTGTTTCTGTTCGTTTCCAGATATTTTGAGAAGCTTTCCAAATAATCAGCCGGTTCCTGTCCTTTTCCGAAACCTCTACTTACCTCTTGTAATACATCAGTTTTATCACTGACTATGACATAATGCTTAGAATCTTTTGGCAACTTAAAGGCCGCAAAAGCTTCTTTTGCCCTGATTAACAGTTCTTTACAAGTTTCTTCTGATTCAGCCTGTGATTTACGGACTTTAGAGATAAACTCTTCAAGAGAAGCATAATGAGACACGACCGTGAAATAGTTAATCTGAGATTCATCCATGTGCCGTTTCATTCGCTGGAATTTAGCTATTATCTGGTCATTTATGAATTTTATATGTTCTTCATCGTTTACTTTGTCATACCCGGCAAAAAGTTCATCAAAAGTAACCTTCGGATTAGAAACAACAGGCTTCATTGACGAATACTCATCAAGATAGCTGTACAAATCAACAGGATCGAAAATATCAAAATGTGTTTTACCGATTTTCGGACACAAGCGAGTTGCACGGCCAAGCATCTGCTCATAAAGGATTCTGGATTTTATGCGGCGCATGAAAACAATCTTTGTAATCTCAGGAACATCAATACCTGTCGAAAGCAAATCTACAGTTACAGCAATGGTTGGATAATGCTCGTTCTTAAAGCGTTTGATAGCATCCTGAACTCTGTTTTTGTCTCCAATTGCACAGGTGATTTTTTCTATCGCATTAGCTGGAACATCCTGTTCTTTATATATTTCCCGAAGCTGTCTTACAATCTCATCTGCGTGGCGGTCGTTTACAGCAAAGAAAAGAGTTTTTTCTTCGCTTTCCGGGTCGATATATTTTGAGATTTCAGAAAGCACAACCTCATTAAAGGATGGAGTCACAACTTTCTTGTTGAAGTCCTCAACTTCAAAATCGACTTCATCTTCCAGTTCTTCCGGATTAAGAAGTTCCTTTGTCACAGGATTGTATTTTGCGAGTTTTTCGCCCTTATCGTGATGAATGCCATTCTGATTCAGTTCAGTTTTTATGATATGAGGTGCATCATAATCTACAAGATAACCGTCGATTACGGCTTCCCGATAAGAATAGGTGTAAACTGCGTTGCCGAAAATTTGGGTAGTGTGCAAAGCAGGCGTTGCTGTCAAACCGATTTTAACGGCATCAAAATACTCAATAACCTTTTTGTACTTACTGATAAAATCATTCTGGTCACGATATAAGAGCTCAGCCTCGCTAAGTTCTTTATCCAGAGTATAACCGCGATGGGCTTCATCAATGATGATACAGTCGAAATCACCCGATGAAGGAATTTTCTCTTTATCATCGTTTAAAATTCGTGCGACCATTCCCTGAACAGTTGCTACTTGAATTCTTGTTTCAGTTGCCAAATCAATATCATCCAGCGTATTGATATTGTAAATTTTATTTAACGGCTGTAAGTCTTCAAGTTTTACATCATTGAATACATCCTGAGCCTGTTCTCCAAGAGATGTTCTATCTACGAGGAAGAGAATTCTTCGGAATCGGTTTGCTTTAAGGAATCTGTAAAGCATACCAAGAATAGTTCGTGTTTTACCTGTACCTGTTGCCATTGCAAGAAGAATTCTTGTCTGACCGTTCATTACCGCTTTTTCTACAGCTTCCACAGCGTTCAACTGATAGTAGCGTAAATTAAGGCCGTCTGGGTCGCGAAGGAAATCATAAGGCAAATTTGCAAGCTTAAAGTCAGCCTCATCTACATTCTGCTTATACTTTGCAAGTAAATCTTCCGGGCTATACCAGCCCTGTAGGACTTGCGGAATATTCGAGTCTTTTCTAAGGTCTTGGAACCAGATTCCAGATTCAGTTTCAATCTGTTTGAGATAAGGGCGACCGTTCGTTGCAAACACAAAAGGAACTTTGTTGCTCTGCCATTTTCCCATGCAGAATTTTTCGTCCTCGTCTTTTATATTCCTTGCATACTCATGACATTGATTATCAATAATCGCATAGACACTTTTTTCATAAGCCTTAGCTTCAATGATTCCAATCAACTGCTCATCAATAAAAAGTGCATAGTCGGCTCTGTCGTCTTCTTTCTTTGTAGCTTTCACAGGCCATTCAGCGATAGCAATTTTTCTGCCCTTTTGGGGACGAGTGCCTTTTGAATATCGCAAGTTCTTTGTATCAGCTTCCCAGCCAACGCGACGCAGCTGATCATCAATGAGTTTGCGCGTTTCATCTTCGGTAAGTTTTGTATTTGAAATCGCTACTGCAGAAGAATTCTGCCTATCTTGTTTTGAAAGAGCAGATTGAGGTGTAACAACTTTCTGAGCTTCGCGCTCTTTTGTTAGCTTATCAATGAGAGCCTGTTGTTCAGCAAGAAGTTTATCTCGTTCAGCTAATAAAGCGTTTGTTTCTGCCAGTTCACTTTCTTTGTTTGCAATAGTTTCATTTTGTTCTTCGATTTTCCGTTCTTGATTAAGAACCAACCGAGTGTAGTCAGGAACTTTTTTCGGTCTCTCTGGTTTTGAAAATGGCTCAGGACTAAAAGCCCCATCACCATAAACTTGCATAAACCAGACAGCGATATGATGTGTAAAACTAAGAATTAGAAGTGCTTCCTGTTCGCTGGCCTTATTTTCATGGGCGGAATCATTTCGTTTTATTCGTACCTGGTTAATCCACTGATTTACATCATAAGGAAGAAGGCCTTCGTTTTTTAATAATTTAGTCCGTGAGTAATGTGTTTTGTCTTCTGGCTCAGGAAGATTCTCTATTCGAAGAATTTCACGAACCATTAGTTCTACAAACAATCCCGATTTATTTTTACTTGAAGCGGGGTCTGTATAAACATAGTTCTCTGCGAACTCCATTATCTGCGCAAAATCCGGCCAATAAGTTTGTAAAAACGCAAAATTACTCATACGCACAACTTCTCATAGCTAATAATTATAAGAACATTATAGCACATATTTGTCTTTTTTGGGAAATAATAGAAAAACTGCATATTTTCTTTCTTTTTCTACTTTCAATTACTTTTTCACATTTTTGTTTTTATGTATAATAACAGAGAAAAAAAATCTATTTTAAGGAAAAAGTAATGAATCCTTTACAGACAAATCTTCCCTACATTCTTGCGGGAATTTCTACGGGCGGTCAGTATGCGCTCATTGCTATCGGATACACGATGGTTTATGGAATTCTCAGGCTTATCAACTTTGCTCACGGTGATGTTTTTATGGCAGCGGGTCTTATCATGATTTCTGCCTACAGTTTTATGCCGCTATGGGTTTCAATTCCATTCACGATTATTCTGACTGTCCTTTTGGGATTCGCTGTTGAGCGCGTGGCTTACAAACCGCTCCGCACTGCCCCACGAATGTCAATCATGATCAGTGCAATCGGAATGAGCTATCTTTTGCAGAATCTTGCCCTTTACTTCACAGGCGGTCTTCTCAAAAAATATCCTACAATTCCATGGATCAGTGACTCAATCACAATCGCGGGCGCAATCACCAAGCGCGTCACTGTAATCACTCCATTCCTCACGATTCTTCTCGTAGTTGCTCTTGTTCTTCTTATCAATCACACAAAAATCGGAATGGCAATGCGCGCCGTTTCAAAAGACTTCGAGACAGCCCAGCTCATGGGTATCAAAATCGACTCAGTTATCAGCACGACATTCATCATCGGCTCGTTCTTGGCGGCTGTCGGCTCAATTCTTTTCTTCTCAAACTATCCTGGCGTTACTCCAACGGTCGGCGGTATGCCGGGTCTCAAAGCATTCGTTGCGGCGGTATTCGGCGGTATCGGCTCAATTCCGGGCGCGGTAATCGGTGCTTTCTTAATCGGTATCTGCGAGAACATCATCAAGGGCGTTGGTCTCACCACTTTCAGTGATGCATTCACTTTCGTTCTTTTGATTTGTGTCCTCATGTTCATGCCAACCGGCATCTTCGGTGAAAAAGTTACGGACAAGGTTTAATCGGGGGCTGAAATGAATAACAAACTTACTTTCATCAAGGACAAAAAATACCAGCTCGCGGCTTGGGCTTTTCTCGTAGCTCTTTTCGTAGCAATCGCAATTCTTGAAGCTGTGGTTCCGCCTACGAGCATTTTGTTCACTGTTCTTAAAAAAGGTGCGATTTATGCCCTCGTTGCAGTATCAATGAACCTTCTGAACGGCTTTACAGGCCTTTTCAGCTTGGGTCAGGCAGGTTTCATGCTTTTGGGCGCATACACTTACGCAATCTTCACGATTCCACTTTCTGCCCGCGAGCAGGTCTATCAGTATTTTAACGGCGGCGCGATTCACTTCACTCTTCCGGTTTTTGCTGCCCTGATTCTTGCGGGTCTTGTGGCTGCCCTTTTCGCATATCTGATTGGTCTTCCGGTTTTGCACTTGAAGTCAGACTATCTTGCAATCGCGACATTGGGTTTTGCAGAGATTATCCGTGCGATTTTCCAGTGGGACAAGCTGGGCGTAATCACAAACGGCTCGAACTTGCTCCGAAAATATCCTGTATTCCGCTCAACTTTGTTCTATTTTACAGTCAGCGGAATCTGTATCGCACTTATTCTTCTATTAATCAACTCAACTTACGGACGCGCTTTCAAGGCAATCCGAGACGATGAAGTTGCGGCTGAGGCAATGGGAATCAACCTTGCTAAGCACAAGCAGCTTTCGTTCACAATCAGCTCTTTCTTCGCAGGCATTTCGGGTGCGCTTCTGGCTATGTTCCAGACAACGATTCAGGCAAGCCAGTTCAAATCGGCAATGACCTACGAAATTCTGCTCATCGTTGTAATCGGCGGTATCGGTAGCGTCACAGGAAGCTGCATCGCTTCTTTCCTCTTCATCGCATGTTCTGAATGGTGGCTCCGCTTTCTCGACAACGCAAACCTCAACATCACACCGATTCAGATTTTGCGTCCGGGCTTCCGAAAAGTCGTTTTCTCAGTCGTCATCATGCTTATCGTTCTTTTCTATCAGAAAGGCATCATGGGCGAGCGTGAATTTTCTGTGGCGGGAATCATAAAAAAACTGAAAGGCTGTAAAAAAGCCGTCCACGATCTGAAACTCAAATTTAAAAAGGAAGGATTAGCAGAATAATGGCAGAACACGTACTTGAAATGAAAAATGTCACGATGCAGTTTGGCGGTGTCGTGGCTGTAAACAATCTTTCCCTTGAAGTAAATAAAGGCGAAATCGTCTCTTTGATCGGCCCAAACGGTGCTGGCAAAACAACGGCTTTCAATGTCGTAACAGGTGTTTATGCCCCAACGAACGGGGCGGTCTATTTTAACGGAAATCATATCGTAGAAAATTATCCGCGTGGCAAAATGAAAAAGCTTTACGCCGGAACTAACCGTGGCGACTATACAAAGCATATCGAGCCAACCCCGGATGTAATCACAAAGCTTGGAATCGCCAGAACATTCCAGAATATCCGCTTGTGGAAGAGCCAGACCGTTTTCACAAATGTTCTGATTGCAAAACACATGCGACGCACAAGCAATATCTTCACGGCAACTTTCCGCCTCAACCGCAAGGAAGAGAAAAAACAGCGCGAAGAAACCGAAGAACTTTTGAAGATTCTTGGGCTTTACGATGTACGGACCGAACTTTGCACGAGCCTTCCTTATGGCTTACAGAGACGGCTTGAAATTGCCCGGGCACTTGCCACAAATCCAAGCCTTTTGTTGCTCGACGAACCGGCTGCCGGCATGAATCCGCAGGAAACAGCTGAGCTAACAGACTTCATCCGAAAAATCCGCGATGACTTCCATCTCACCGTCTTTATGATTGAGCATCACATGGATCTGGTAATGGACATTTCTGACAGGATTTACGTATTGAACTTCGGTGCATTGATTGCGAACGGCACACCAGAAGAGATTCAGAACAATCCGGAAGTAATTTCGGCTTATCTTGGCGAAAGCAACGACGTGCGATAGGAAGGGAAAATATGCTTAGAATTAGTGATTTACATGTTTCTTATGGCGGAATCAAAGCACTCCGCGGAATAAATCTCGAAGTTCCTGACGGAAAAATCGTCACTCTGATTGGTGCGAACGGTGCCGGAAAATCAACCCTTCTCCGCTCAATCTCTGGCCTTGTAAAACCGCAGGCTGGCTCAATCCGCCTCGACAACAAGGAGCTTATCTGGAGCCCGATTAACAAAATCTGTGCCGAAGGAATCGCTCTTTCCCCGGAAGGCCGTCATGTTTTTTCTGATCTTACAGTTCTTGAAAACCTGATGATTGGAGCTTACCTTAGAAAAGACAAAGAAGAAATTCAGCGAGATCTTGAATGGATTTATGAGCTTTTCCCACGCCTCAAAGAACGAAGCTGGCAGTTTGCAGGCACTTTGAGCGGCGGTGAGCAGCAGATGCTTGCGGTAGGCCGAGCACTTATGAGCCGCCCAAAAATTCTGATGCTTGACGAGCCTTCTCTTGGTCTTGCGCCTCTTATCGTGCAGCACATTTTTGAGATTATCCGCGAGATTAACAAAAAAGGCGTCACGATTTTGCTTGTCGAGCAGAACGCAAACATGGCTCTCAAAACAGCAGACATCGCTTATGTTCTTGAAACAGGCGAAATTGTCCTGCAAGGAAGCGGAAAGGAACTCCTTGAGAACCCGACCGTGCGCGAGGCATATCTCGGAAAGAAAAAATAAGCCTCATGGATTTCACGCACTTCACCGCAGGAAAAGACGACTCAGACCGCAGGCTTGACAGAATTTTGCGAAGATTTTTGAGCGAGGAAAATCTTTCTTCTATATACAAGCTTCTTCGCAAAGGGCTTGTCAAAGTCAACGGCAAAAAAGCAGACGGAAATTTCCGCGTAAGTGAAGGCGATGACATCCAGATTGCAGACTTTCTGCTCTCTTCTGCTTCTTCGGGGAGTGAAAAACAGGGAGCAGAGTCAGCATCCCCGCTTTCAAAAAACATAATCATCTTTAAAAACGAATCTATTCTGATTCTGAATAAGCCCTACGACATCCCAGTTCAGCCATCGTCATCAAAAGGGGCTTCTCTTGCCGAAATCGTCCAGAAAGACTACGAACTCACCCACCAAAAAAACTCGCTCTCGTTCAGGACAGGCCCTCTTCACCGCCTCGACCGAAAAACAACAGGACTCATTGCATTCTCACAAAATCTTGAGGGTGCAAAATGGTTCAGCGAAAAAATCAAGACTCATGAGATTCGAAAAATCTACCTTGCAATCCTAGAAGGAAAACTTACGGAAAAATGTGTTTGGGAAGACCGAATTCAGAAATTAGCAATGAGCAATGAGGAATTAGCAATTAGCAATTGCAAGGCTCGCGATGAAGGGTTTCATACTGTTTCGGTGAATTCTTCTGATGAGGGGAAGTTTGCTCATACGGAAGTGGAGCCTGTTTCTTACGGTGTTTTTAATGGGAAGGATGTTACGCTTGCCCGCGTTTTGATTACTACTGGGCGTACTCACCAGATTCGCTCGCAGTGTGCTTATCATGGATTCCCGCTTCTGGGCGATACGGCTTACGGCGGAACTAAGATTGATTCTAAGAAGTTCGGGCAGGATTTTTTCCTGCACGCGGCAGAACTTTATTTTCCGAAAGATAATCCTTTGGGGTTGCCGGAAAAGATTATTACGGAATTTCCAAAATCATTTACGCAGATAATCGGGGGCGTTGCGGGGTAGGGAGCGACGGCATTAGCCGGGAAAACCTGCGAGGAAGGTTTCTTCGCTACGCTCGCGCGAGTCTCTGTGAAGGCTGTGCCTGAACCGCCCCTGTAGAGAGGGGTGTGACACAACGCCTGCAGAGCAAAGCTCTTTGGAGACTCACTAAAAACAATCCACTGGATTGTTTTTGCCCTGCTTCGCAGTGCCGTTCCCTAAGTGCGGCATAGGGGGGATTCTTCCCCCTTTTAATTACTAATTTCTCATTTCACATTGAAAATTGCCACCCCCCGCGTTATAATTAAATTATACTAAAATGGATATTGAATTTCTCAAGGAATTTCTGGGGCTTGAAAAGAAGGGA
The DNA here is from genome assembly GCF_017430385.1 of Treponema sp. Classification (GTDB taxonomy): domain Bacteria; phylum Spirochaetota; class Spirochaetia; order Treponematales; family Treponemataceae; genus Treponema_D. The sequence goes on along the minus strand of NZ_JAFRNB010000025.1, from coordinate 21,773 downwards.
ACCACGGTTTTTGCTTTTTTTGGGCCTAGCGGTACAGGCAAGAGTTTCAGGGCAAAGTTGGTCGCCCAGCAGTATGGAATCAAGACTATTATTGATGATGGTCTTCTTATCTATGCTGATGAAATTTTGGCCGGAAAATCTGCGAAACTTGAGAAAAACTACATGGGAGCCGTGCGCACTGCCCTTTTTGATGACAAGGAGCACCGTGACTCAGTGGCTCGCGCAATCCAGAAGAACCACATCAAAAAAATCCTCATTTTGGGAACCAGCGAAAAGATGGTCAACAAAATCGCCGTCCGATTGCAGCTTCCTCTCCCCGAAAAATACATCAAAATCGAAGAAATCGCTACTCCTGAGCAAATGGAAGAAGCAAAACGGAGCCGCCAAATCGAAGGCAAGCATGTAATCCCTGTACGAGCTTATGAGGTCAAAAAACAGACTTACTCAAAGATTTTTTACGACTCAATTCGGGTCTCAACGGCAAAGAACAAATTTCTTGCTTCACTTGTCGGAAAATTCTTGGGAAAAGCTGAATCCGCACCTTCCCAGAACACAAAACTCTTTGAGAAATCCCTTGTACGCCCGGCTTTCTCTCAGCAGGAGAGAAAAGAATGTTCCCATGCCGTCCTCGCGCAAATGACAATGAGTTTCATCGGGGAATTCAACGAGCATGTAAGAATCAAAAAGCTCACCGTGCGTAACGAAAAATCAGGCTATAGTTTCATAATGACAGTGGATGTACCTTTAGGAAGGGAGCTGACACAAATAAGTGAGGAGCTTAAGGCCTTTGTAATCTCAATGATTGAGAAAAAGCTCAAGCTCCGTATCGAAGATGTTTATATTGTTGTGGATAAGCTGATTTTGCCAAAATCAGCCTAAAGTTTTATCGCGAAAGTGCAACTTTATTCCAGAGTGTGCTCATCATGCTGTCCTCGCTCTGGATTGTCTTCTGGCTTGCCTCATAAGCGCGGTTTACTTCAATCATTTTGACCATCTCGTTAACGACATTTACATTGCTTGTCTCCATGTAGCCCTGGAGCATTTTCGGTCGCTCCATGCCCTCTGCGATATAAGCCTCGCCGGAGATATTGTTTGAGTTCCAGAGAGAATTTCCCATCTTTTTGAGGTAGCGTTCGTTGTCGAAGCGCACGACTTTGATTCGGTCAATAACTTCGTTATCTTTTGTGGTGATGATTCCGTCCTCATTTACTGTGAATTTGTCATCTGGAACCTGAATCACGCCGTTCTCGCCAAGGAGAGGATATCCGTCTTTTGTGAGCAAGATTCCTTCTTTTCCGAGGATGAAATTTCCGTTTCGGGTGTATCGCTCGCCGCTCGGTGTCTCAACTGCAAAGAAGCCCTCGCCTGCAAGCGCAAGGTCTGTGCTTGTGTTTGTGCCACGGAAAGAGCCTTGCTCAAATTCTGTGTAATTTTCGTTTGTCTCAACGCCCAAGCCCAGTTTTCCGATGATTGGGGCTGCATCTGCCGAGCCGAAAGGAGTTTTATATACGCCGTCAGATTCGGTTCGTCTCAGAAGAAGCTCCGGGAATGATTTTGAGACAGAGACATCTCGTTTGAAGCCCGCAGTATCGACATTCGCAAGGTTATTTGCGATTGTGTCGAGCCTGTTCTGCTGTGCGTTCATTCCGCTTGAACCGATATACCAACCACGAATCATATTTTCTCCTCAAACTTTTAAAAGTCCTAAAACGATTTTCACTTTTCTTTATATTAAAATTATCGGAATCAAAAAAAAGAAATTTAGAATTTGTTTTTTTATAAAATATGGAGTAAACTTATTTTAAAGGATATTTAAAAAACAGGAAGGTTACTTTGAATTTTCTCTCTCTCAATCTGGTCTTAAGCTGCATTTGTCTTTTGTTCTGCGTGGTAACTCTTATCACTGCTCTTTTCATCGTAAAATATACAAAAGCCCGCTTCAATTACGATGAGCTTACAGGGCTGTATACAATCGAAAAATTTAAGAGCGAAGCAAGGAAGATTCTTGCCACAGCCAAGCCGGATGAATACGCGCTTGTCTGCATCGACATCAATAAATTCCAATATCTTACTGACTCACTCGGCCGAGAAACAGCAAATTCCGTCCTTAATGTCCTTGGAGGCCACTTCAAAAAAGCTGCCCCTAACGATGCTATTCTTACGCGCCGCTACGCTGACAATTTTGCCATGCTGATTCACACAAGCTTTGGTCCGATTATCGAGGATTACATCATCAACATGATCAGCGTGGTCTCAAAGATGGGCAATCTTCTTCCTCTCCACTACACCCTCGAATTCAGCACGGGCGTTTATGCGGTCTCTAATCCGCACGAAGACATTGAAATCATGATTCACAAGGCAAACACAGCCCGCACCGCAGGAAAATACAGCCCGAATCCATCACGAATCAGCTTCTACAGCGAGGAAATGAGCCTCAACAGCGAGCACGAGAAGGAAATTCTCTTCGATATGAACAGGGCTTTTGAAGCAAACGAATTCATCGCTTATTACCAGCCAAAATTCAACTTCGATGACGGAAAATGTATCGGCGCGGAGGCTCTTGTTCGCTGGAAGCACCACAAAAAAGGCCTTCTGGAGCCTGGATATTTCGTACCACTTTTCGAGCGCAACGGATTCATCTCAAAGGTTGACATCAAGATGTTCGAGCAGGTCTGCCAGTTCCTGGACAAATGGAACAAATCTGGCGAAGGCGGAACATGCCCGAAACCTATCACAATTTCATGCAACTTGTCGCGATACCAGCTTTACAATCCAGAATTCGCAAAGGAATACTCAAAAATTGCATCAAAATATCAGATTGAGCCTTCAAAAATCGAGCTTGAGCTTACTGAAAGCCTCATGATGGACAACAAAAAGCGTCTTTTAAAGGCAATGAACGAAATCAAAAAAGCAGGGTTCGACATTTCGGTGGACGATTTCGGCTCAGGATTCTCTTCACTCGCTCTTCTCAAAGATATTCCGGCATCGGTCATCAAGCTCGACAAGGAATTCTTCGCAAACTCAGCCCCGGACGGCAGCGGTGAGGGAAAAGACATCCACAAAGACAACATCATCGTAAATTCCGTAATCGACATGGCAAAAAAACTCGATATGACCACGGTTGCAGAAGGTGTCGAAGAAGAAAGCCAGGCCAAGCAGCTTCGGGAAATGGGCTGTGACATTGCGCAGGGATATTTCTACGCCAAGCCGATGAGTGCAGAGGATTTTGAAAGACTCTTAAAGAATTCGCTTTAGTAGTTCAGGTCATCTCTAAAAACTCGCTTTCAGCGTTTTTTTAGAGATTCCGACGAGTTTTAATTCCTGAAAATAGCAGGAATTAAAACATCGCTTTTTCAAGGTATCTCTAAAAATTGCAATTTTTAGAGATTCACTTCATCTTTTTATTCTTTTTCTATATAATATTCTCATTATGGCAGAACTTATCCAACCACGAGTCCTCAAGGGATTCCGAGACATTTTACCGCAGGCAGAGATTGTCCGCACAAATTTAATGGAAAAAATCACAGGCGTTTACCGCTCTTTCGGCTTCGTTCCGATTGATACGCCGGTGCTCGAATATTCAGAAATTTTGCTCCGAAAATCAAACGGAGAGACCGAAAAACAGGTTTTCCGCTTTTTGGACAACGGTAAGCGTGATGTTGCATTGCGTTTCGACCTCACAGTTCCTTTCGCACGCTTTACAGCAGAGCACGAGAGTGAGCTTTACTTCCCTTTCAAACGATATCACATCGCAAAAGTTTGGCGTGGTGAAAAACCACAGGCTGGCCGATACCGTGAGTTCGTTCAGTGCGACATCGACACCGTTGGCTCAGACTCAGCTGCAAGTGATTTTGAAATCTTGAACATCATGCGAACTGCTTTGGCAGAAATTGGCGTCAAAGACATCACTATTCATGTAAATCACCGCGGCATTTTCAACCGCTTCCTTGCAAAACTCGGAGTTGCCGAAAGATCTGAGGATATTTTGCGCTCAGTAGACAAACTTGCAAAGGTTGGCGAAGAAGAAGTCAAAAAAGAACTGGTTGAGTACACAGAAAGCGAAGAAAAAGCTTGTGAAATTCTCAAATACATCGCTGGAGCCGGAGATTTTGAATCAACACTTAAAATGATTACAGAAATGAGTGGCGGTGAAAACGAAGACTCAGCTCGCATGAAAGAAATCTACGAGATGATGAAAGCAGCCGGAATCGAAGCAACATACGTTCTCGATCCGTCAATCACACGCGGCCTTGACTATTACACAGGTGTTGTTTACGAAACATTCCTTAACGAGCTTCCATCAATCGGCTCTGTATGTTCTGGCGGCCGCTACGACAACCTTGCGGGCCTTTACACAAAGACAAAATTGCCTGGTGTCGGAGCTTCAATCGGCCTTGACCGTCTTATCGCAGGTCTTGAACAGCTCGGAAAACTCGAAAGCAAGGGCAGCTACCTCGATGCCGAAATTTTCTGCATGGACAAAAATCTCGTTGTCCTTTACCAGAAAGTTGCAGCACAATTGCGTGAAAAAGGCGTAAAAGTCGAAGTCTTCCCGGAAGCAAAAAAGATGAATCAGCAATATGCCGTCACCGACGCCAAAAAAATCAAATGGGGAATCCTGATTGGCTCAAATGAAGCCGAAAAGAACGCTGTCACTCTCAAAAATCTTGAGACCCGTGAGCAGTTCGCAGAGATTTCAGTAGAAGAAGCTGCTAAGATAATTAGGAATTAGCAGTCAGGAATTAGGAATTGACAATTTCTCATTGCTCATTCCTAATTTCTAATTATTTAATGTTTTTCGCTTTTTCAGCCTTCAATTTGTTTGAGTACACTTTGACGGCTGAAGACGGAATCCAACCGTTTTCGATTGCGTACCATAATTCTTTTGTGTCATCAACAATCACCGTGCAGTTGCCTACAATTTCGTAGATTTCACCTTTGCGGAACGAGGCAATTACAGGGGATTCATATCCAGCCTCTGCGTGGCAGGCAACATAAGGATCAGAAATCAAAGCCCATTCAATCCGCGGAGACAAATCCTGCGGGGCAAGCGGCTGCATTTCAAGCTGGCCGTTATTTTTTTTGCAAGATACGACGAGCAATACGAACAAAGAAGAGAAAAAAACAAAACACCCGCGCAAAAAACAATCTTTTCTAATCATTTTTTCCCTGCAACCCATCTCATTACATCAGGATAAATAAGCATGTCAGAGTCAACGAAATTGAGAGTCGGGATTTCAGCAGGGAAAGCCCATTTGTATTCAGTATGCTCAGTGAGCGTGTATTTCTGAGCGATTCCGTCATGAGGAACCGTGATTTCGTAGGCATGAAGAGCAATCTGCTGCTCATTGTGCATGAAGAATGTCTCACAGATTTTTTCGCCGACCGTAACCTTCACGCCGAATTCTTCTTCAAACTCGCGCACGATAGCTTTTTCATCGCTCTCCCCTTCCTCAACTTTTCCGCCAGGGAATTCCCAACGCCCGCCCATCTGTCCTGTTGGATTTCTGTGCGCTACAAGTATTTTTTCGCCGTCAAAAGCGATACATGCGATTGATGTTTTCATAATTTCCTCTATTAATATTTAACCACAGATTAACGCGGATGTACACAGATTAGCCGTCATTTTGGAAGTGATATTAAAAAATCCGCAGTTTCTTTTAGATTATTGAAGATTTTCCATGCTTTTTCATTCATTTCTTCGTCCGGGTCAATCAAATCCGGAACCATAATACATTTTATTCCAGCAGCAGTCGCTGAACGCACACCGTTCGGGCTATCCTCAATCGCGACACATTCCTCCGGCCTTAAGCCCAAAGAAGCCACAGCTTTCTGGTAAATCTCAGGGTCAGGCTTTGAGTGATTAACCATGTCGCCAGTCGTAAGGGTTTCAAAATAATCGAAAATTCCTGCGTTCTTAAGCTGTGGATGAACTTTCAGCGCACGAGTGGAGCTTGCAAGTGCCAGACGAAAACCAGCATTCTTGAGCGAATCAAGGCATTCAAGGACAAAAGGCATTTTCTTTAAGCCCTGTTCCTTTTCAACGACTTCAAAAAGCTCGCCTGTCCTGTTTCGGAATTTTACGGCAGCATCTTCGCCCGGAAGATATTTTGTAAGAAGCCGCTCAGTATCTGTCTTACTGCGCCCGACACACTGCATGAAAATCTCATGAATATTTGAAAGACCGATTTCGTCAGCAGCCCGCTTCCAGCAAACCTCGCAGACCGACTCAGTATCAAGCAGAACCCCGTCCATGTCAAAAAGTATCGCACGAATTTTTTCCATGCGGGAAGTATATCATAAACGCAAAATCTATGCAAAAATAACAAAGTTCAAACAAAGCAGCCTGGAAATGCAAAAAAAGGTGGTCTCCCATCAGGGCAAGCTGACGAAAAAAAATCCCCGCAGCAGGCACTTTCATTGTCGTGCCTGTTTGGATGCGGGGGCAAAAACGCAGAGAGAAACTTCTGTTTGCCTATAGGTGAACAGAAGTTTCTCGTTGGAACTCGAAATTACATGGATGTAATTTCGATTCCTTATTTTCCTGTGTTCAAGAAGTCTGTTGTGAAGTAGCGATCTGGCAACGGCTGGTCAACTGTTACGTTAATCATCTTGATTGTTGAAGAGTGGCCTGTCTGAACGTTTGTCATTACGTTCTCCATCGGAACGTTGTAAACACGACCGTTTGTACCTGGCTTTTTGTCAATTGCTTTGATTTCATTTACTTTGAGGAGCTTGCCTTTTTTGTCGTAAAGCTCGATGTAAGTTGGAATCCAGGCATCTTTTGTGATGTATGAGATTCGGTAAGAATACTGGCTTGATTTTGGATCTTTTGGAGTTGATTTTACAACATACAAGTCCTTGAAGTTGCCTTTGTCCTCGCTCTCTTTGATAAGCTCGTGTGTATCGTCTGCGACTTCGCGTGTGCTCATATCATCGTAAGAAAAATCTGTTCCAACGAATGCTTTTGAACCATCGCTTGCAGCTACACGGCGTGTTGATTTGAGTGAAGGAAGATAAATCCATTTGTCGTCGTCTTTGCCATCGTTCTCTTTCTGCAAGAAGCGAGTGTCTTTTACAGATGCAGGAGAAAGGAATACCATTACAACGTCAGAAAGATTGTTCTTGCAGCGGCCGTATTCACCAACTTTTCGAGTTTCCTCAACTTTGCCGTTTTTTGCAAGAGTAAGCTCGACAGCTGCCTTTGAAAAATCAGGTTTCTGGCGGTCGAAAACCTTAGTCATGATTTCTGTTCCGTCGATTGCGAATGCAGATGTTCCCATTGCAAGGGCAAGAGCCAAAGCTGTAAGTTTTTTTGTCATTTTCATAAGTGTTTCCTCCTAGGGAGCGGCATTGTGAGACAGGTTTTTGCGAGTCTCGGCGAAGGCTATGCCTGAGCCGCTTCCTTAAATTATTTAATCGGTTCAAAATATTAAACCAATATATTAAAAATTAGTTACAAAAAATTCGGGGGCGTTGCGGGCACTCCCGCAGAGGGGGTAGCGGAAAAGCAACGCTTTGTAGCGAGGGGGAGACTTCCCCCTTTGACTGCTAACCGCTAACTCCTCAGTTTTATTTCTCTTCTGTAATTTTCTTTGCGTAAGCTTCCTTCTGCTCCTTTGACCACATGAATTTAGGGTCGAAGGCATTCAGAATGCCTGGAATTACAGTCATTGCCAAAGTAGAACTTGTGAACATTACGACTGCAACCAAAGCACCGATGTATCGAAGGATGATGAACCGGCTGAACAAAAGTACACAGAAGCCCAGACCAACCGCAATTGCGTTCGTGAGGATTCCGCGTCCGCTTGTCTTGAATGTGTTCTTTGTGACTTCCTCAAGGTCGTCTGTGAGAGCACGCTGAGCGCGGTAGGTTTCCATGAAGTGAATCGTGTAGTCAATTCCGACACCGATAGCGACACTTGCGATGATACTTGTACAAAGGTCAAGCGCGATTCCGGCATATCCCATTACCATGAAGTTGAGCAAAATCGTGAGTCCGAGAGGGATTGCACCGATAATTCCTGCCCATGCCGACTTGAATGAAAGCGAGATGATGATGAAGACCATTGCAAGCGAGAGCAAGATACTTGTTGTCTGGCTGTCAACGACCATCTTTGTCATTGTATATTCCATCTCACCGTTACCAGTTGCCTCAATCTTGTAGCCTTTCGGGAAATGTTTTGCGGCATAAGCCTGTGCATCGGCGATGATTGCTGCTGTGTCGTCAGTCGAGTGAGTGCGGAGCTGAACCTGTGTTCGGATTGCAGTCGGCATTGTCATGTTGTTGGCAAAACGCTGAATCTGCTCGCTTGAAAGAAGATAAAGGTACTGAGTTACCAAATCACCAAGCTCATCACGTGTTGAAACAGGATATTTTGCCACATCATACGGAACCTCGTAATAGTCGAGGCCGTTGAAGTTAAGCTGTCGCTCAAGCTCAAGAACAATCTGCTGAACATCAGCATCTTTTCCGCCAGCGGATGTATATGCCTTGTGGAGCATTTCCAAGCCCTGCTGGACAGTTATAGTAGAAGAAAGTTTTGCATCATCGACCGGTGAGTTCATTACCTGATTCATGCGTTTGATGAAAGTGGTGAATGAAACCATTTTTCCGATTCCTTCATGTCGTGCAAGGAGATATTCCTGCATTCCGTCAACAGCATTAAGAATCTCAGGATTTGTGAGCATGTAATACTGTTTTGGAGCTTCGGCAGATTCAGAAGAATCAGCGCCTGACGCATCTCCGAATCCAAAATCATCTGTTCCGGAAGCAGCCTCTCCGAAACCGAAGTCATCAGTTGAGCTGCCAAAATCAAAGTCACTTGCGACAGAATCAGCCGCACCGGTGTCAGAAGTGCCGAAGTCGAAATCACTTGCGACAGAATCAGCCGCACCGGTGTCAGAAGTGCCAAAATCAAAGTCACTTGCGACAGAATCAGCCACAGACTCGCCTGCACTCTCAGCCGCAACCTCTTCAGCATCTTTTTCTTCGCCGCTTACGATAAGGTAAAGTGTGTTTGAGCCAGCCAGATGCTCGTCAACGTAAGAAATATCCTCACGGAATTTTGAATCTGGCGGGAAGTAGTTGACCAGAGCCGTATCAACGATAAGCATCTTGAATCCGATTACAGCGACCAGAATAAGAACTGCTGTCGAAACGATAAGACGTGGTTTTGTACCGGAGAAGAAGTGATAAATCATGTAAAGCGTGTTTGTCGTAGCCTCTGCAGATGTTTTTCCGCCCTGCCGCTTGAGCTGTTTTTCAAGCTTCATCTTAAGTTTTGCGGAAATACGATTCTTGTTGCGCCAATGTTTTCCAACCTTGCTGATTGGTGTGACATAAAGCATTGCAGGAATAAAAGTCATTGAAAGAAGCAATGAGAACACGACGCCAGCCGCAGCGAAAACAGAGAATGATTTGAGCGGCATGATCGGGCTTGTGATGTTAGAGATAAAGCCTGCGACAGTCGTGACGCCTGCAAGAACAACGGCAATCCAGACATCCTTAAGACCGTACTCAATCGCACCGGCATGGCTCTCTTTTGTAATCTCACCCTCAATTTTATCAAGGCCGATGTAATAGTGAGTGAGAACGTGAATACCATAAGCTGAACCACACGCCACGAGACAAACAGGAATGACGCTTCCGATGATTGTGAAAGTGACGTTGAGCATACACATGATACCGACTGACCATACCGTAGCCATGAGAACGGTAATCAATGGAAGAAGAGTGCCGCTCCATGTGTGGAATGAGAAGTAAAGCGAGAGGAGAACAACAAGAGCTACGAAAGGAATCAAAATCAAAAGGTCTGAAACCATGAATGTGTAGCCGTTATCGCTCAAAACCGGGTCGCCGAAATAGCGGACTTCAAGATCAGAGCCTTCAAGGGCAGTCTCACAGATTTTCTGGATATCGTGAAGAGCCTTCATCTGCTTCTTTGAATTGAGCATGTTGCCGTTCTCGTCTTTTGGCTGCAAGGTAATCATAAGCTGAGTGGTTTTTCCGTCGTCAGTAATGATTACGCGGTTGTACATTTCCTGCCAGTCAACGAGACGCTGCTTGATTGCGGCCATGTCTTCCGGGCTGCCGGTATAATCTTCGCCGAGGATGCTTGATGCCTTGAGGCTTCCGTCCTCGCCTACGATGAAATCCATATTTGCGATTGAGTCAATGCTTTCTACATAATCAACATTTCCAATCTGGTCCGTGACATCCTGAACAATCTTAATGTACTCAGGAGTGAGGATTGTCTCCCCGCTTGTCTCCATGGAGATTCCAAGAACCATCATGCTTCCGTAATCTTCCTCAGCCTTCAACATACGCTGGTAAGACTCGGAACTCTGCGGCATGTACATTCGCACAGTGTTCTCAATAGAGATTTTGCGAAGCTGCCAGCCAAAGAATGCAGTAATCGCGAGGCTCGCAATGATAATGAGCCAGGAGCATTTCAGCATCTTCTTAATCATAACACTACTCCTAAAAAATATTTTGAACCGCTTGCAATTCAATCAAGAATCGTTTATATTAGTTCAAGTAATTAAACCGATAAACCAAATATAACGACAACTCTGAAAAGTGTCAAGTAAATTCTTAAAACAAATTATAAATTCATTTTAAGAATAAATAAAGGCATTTTCCGAGAAATCAAAGCAATGGGGGAATTCAAAAATGATTGACCCAAAAAAAATCGAGCAGGCACTTGAAGACTTCAAGGCATGTTCAAAAATCTTCCTTGCCCTTGGTGACACCACAAGGCAAAAGCTCTGCCTTGACCTTGCCGCAGCAGGCCTTGATGGAATAAATGTCGCCGACCTTTCAGGAAAAACAATTCTCTCGCGCCCAGCAATCTCGCACCACCTCAAAGTTCTGAAAGACGCCGGAATTGTTGAGCCGATTAAAAAAGGAACACAAATCTTCTATAAATTGCGGCTCAAAGATTCCTTCATCCCGACGAAAGCTCTTATGGAAACCGTCGAGGAAATTCTTGAAGAGGAAGAAACTTAAATTTAGTTTGAAATTCCAATCAAACTGTGTTATAATTTTTAAATATAGTCTGTAAAAACCCTACATCAAGGAGTTATTATGAAAATTTTGAAAAAAATTGCCGTTTTTTCGTTGGTTTTTTCTCTCTCGGCTGCAGCCTTTGCAGATGAAGCCTACGATATAGTCAAAAAATCATCAACATTGCCGGCTCCTGACACATCAACCGCAACAATGATGCTCTACAACATCGAAAAAAGCGGTGCAGTCGAGGAAATGCCGATGAAGCAGCATGGCCGCACAAAAGACGGTCTTATCTACACAGTATTCGACATCCGAGGACCTGCGAGCAAAAAAGACACACGCGTTCTCCAGATGGAGCGAAGCAAGCGAGAGGATGACCGATGGATTTACATGCCAAAACTCAAGCAGGTACGCCGAATCCCAATGGGCGAGCGATACAAGCAGTTCGTAGGCTGTGAGTTCACTTACAACGACATGGCAGTCCGACATGTAGACGATGACAAACACGAAATGCTCGAAAAAGACGTTTCTATCACAGTTCCTGGCGGCAGAAAATATCAGTGCTGGAAAATCAAGTCAGTTCCTCTCAAAAAGAGCGAAGTTGAATACTCATACCGCATCCAGTACATCGACAAAGAGACTTATCTTCCTGCAAAAATCGAATATTTCGACAAAAAGAACCAGGATCAGCTTATGAAGACTTACACCACAGAGGACTGGATTTACCTCACTTCAAAAACTGGCAAAAAATATACAATGCGCATGAAGGCTCGTATCGCAAACAACAAAACCGGCCGAGAGACTGTCCTTGAAATCAAAGACCCAATTATGGACGGTCCAATGTCAGATGCATATTTCACCCAGCAGTATCTCTCAAGTGGTAAAGCCAAATAAAAAGTCAAACTAAAGGAGAAGAATAAAGTATGAAAAAGTTATTATTGACGATGGCAGCACTTTCGCTCACATCATTCAGTTTTGCACAGGATTTTGGATTTGGTGACAGTGATTTTGGTGGCAGCGATGACTTCGGAGGCTCAAGTTTCGAAGAGTCATCAGCTCCATCAGTAGCAATTTCCGGCGAAGTCGGAGCAAGCGCAAGGGCTTGGGGCGGAACAAAAAACAAAGAGACTGGCAAGGAGGACACACAAGGCTATAAAAAGGTATACGATCTGAGCAAATCAGATGTTGAGGCAGGTGCCTACGCAAATCTTGAGCTTAACTACGAGGGCGACTACACAGGTGCAAACCTCAAACTTAAACTTGATAATTCAACACTTACAGAAAATAAAGAAGATGTCATCGATGAAGTTTATGCTACAGGAAGCTTCAAAGAAGGAAGATTCCAGCTCAAAGCAGGTAAAATGAAGGAAGTTTGGGGAAAAGGCGACAAAGTTCATGTACTCGACAACTTCAACGCAAATGATTACTCAGACTTTATCTTCCCTGATTACATTGACCGCCGACTCGGTGAGGTCATGTTCAAGGCAACGGCAAACCTTTCATGGGATTACAACCTCAAGCTTGAAGGTATCTACACTCCATGGATGACTCCAGACAGATTCGCAACAAGCGGAAAATTCGTTCCAAACAAGCAGAAAGGAATCACAAGCCGTGTAACAAATGCAGCAATGGCAAACTATTCAGAATACCTTCTTGCAGTAAAAGAAGCTGATGTTTTAGCTGCAACAGCAAGCACCTGGGAAAAAGAAGCAAGCATCGCACAAGAGCAACTTACAGCACATATCAAGAATGGTGGCTCAGCCACAGATTCTACTGGAATAGCATTAGGTGCAAAACTTCAAGCAGCACTGGACAATATTTATGCAACAGCAAAAACATCAGTTGACTCAGGAACTCTTAATACATATTTTGAAAAAACATTGGGTGCTAACTATGATGTGATTGCGGCAGGGCTTGCAGCAAATTCAACCTTTACAAGTATGTTGAAAACACAAACAGGAATTGATGTAGCAAACAATGCCGCTGGAGTAAAGACTGTTATCGCAATGGGTCTTGCAGATACAGCTGTAAGCAAAGCTACAAGTGGAGCTGTAACAACAACTTCAAAAAACGGAGCAAACATCTATAAGCAGTATATCACTGATACTGTAACTTATGTAAACACAAAACAGACACTTGCTCTTTCAAACATGTCATCACTTAACTCAAATGGAGATGCCCTCTACCCTAACACAAAAACACTCCGCTACGGTCAGGCCGGTGTTCGCCTCACTGGTACATTTGCAGGCATCGACTGGGGTACAAGCTATTACTACGGTCACTACAAGCAGCCGTCTTTCAATGCTGGAAAGCTCACAACTTACATGCAGAAATACCTTGCAAATGAGACAATCGAAGATGATGACAAATTCTTACAGTACGACCAGTTGCAGGTATTTGGTCTTGAGGCAGCCTTCGTTTTGTGGAAATTCAATACGCGATGGGAATTCGCTTACAACATGACACAGGACAAGGATGGAACAAATCAGGCAATTCATAATGACTCTATCGCATGGGTCGCTGGATTCGATATTGATATTCCACTCCATAACCTCAACTTGAATGTTCAGGAAACAGGTTCTATGATTCTCAAAAAGGACAAGATAATTGAAGGTAACACATTCGATGTCGATTACAACTCTGACAATAAATACACACGCAACAAGGTAATCGTCCTTCTCTCAGATAAATTCCTCAATGAAAAACTTACAGTTGAAGCACAGGGAATCTACGGAATTGAGTGCAAGGAATATGTAATCGTTCCAAAAATCGAATACAATGTCTCTGAAGGTCTTACACTCACAGCAAAAGGTGCTTATATTTTCAGCGACAATGAAAACGGTGAATTCTACAATTTTACAGCTGGAACAGAGCATAACGACAGGACATTCGTAGAATTAAGCGTAAAATATCAGTTCTAGTAAAAAAAAAGGGGAAAAAAAATGAAAAAGATTATCAGCATTATTTCTACGATTCTTCTAATTGCCTCTGCAAGCGTATTCACAGCTTGTACACAGGAAGAAGATGTTTCCGCACCAACAGAGACTTGGGTTCAGAAGGATTACACTTACAAGACTGAAACAGGTGTTTCACAGCTTACATGCTACTTCATGTTCACAGAAAAAGGCTACACAAACTCAAAGCTTTTGAACACACCAGAAGATTCGCGTCTAAATACATCTTCTGCAACAACAATTAAGCCAGGTCTTACTGTTGTAGTTGTGCCTGCTGCAAGTTCAACAGGTGCAGTCACAGGTACAATCGCTGCAGAGTTGTCATCAAATAAGTTTATTTGTAAAACTTTTCCGCTCAAAGCACAGGCAATCGCTGATGACGGAACAGAAGCAACAGACGGCTATTCATTTGAGATGAGCAGTGCAAAATGGAATGTATTCTATTATGCAAACATCGCCTCATTCATGAAAAATGACCAGCTCAAGAACCCGCCAGTTCCTCTTTCATCTGCAAGCTACAAAACTGTAGATGATTTGAAAGACTTCTCTTGGAAGAAACTCCTTGCAAACTACTTGCTCGGAACTCTGTAAGAGATTTTCGACTCACTGAGCTATGCGCAAAATTCAAAGCATGGCTCAAAACAATGCTCCCGTGGTGCGCACTTCACATGCAACCAGCGGGAGTTTTTTTATATATTATCCGGATTTTGATTTGATTGATTTTTTATCATATTAACGAAACAATTGATTTTATCGAGAAAAACTTTTGATTTTTTGATATAATTTTTTTATGCTCTCATACATTCACGCATACCACGCAGGCAATCACGCCGATATTTTAAAGCACCTCACTCTTTCGCTGATTTTGGAACATCTTTGCAAGAAAGAAAAGCCTTTCACCGTCATAGACACTCATGCCGGAAGCGGGATTTACTATCTCGATGATTCTCGGGCATTAAAAACTGAGGAAGCGAAATCTGGTGTTGCAAGATTAATAAATTTCTCACAGAGCATAGGAGACCACAGAGAGAGTTTTGAAAGCGAAACAGAAAGAAATAGTAAACCACAGATTAACACAGATTCCACAGATTATAAAAGTTTTAATCTGTGTTCATCTTTGAAATCTGTGAATAATTTCTTAGAAATTCTTCATAGTTTCTATGCTCTCTCAGAATATCCCGGCTCGCCTTTGATTGAGAATATGTTCTTGCGTGAAGGGGATGAGCAGATTCTTTGCGAACTGCATCCAACTGCTTTTGAAGAGCTTAAAAACTGCTTTTATAATAGAAGAAAAGAATGCAAGGCAGAAGGTAAGATTTTTGTGGAGCCAGCAATTCACAAGCGGGACGGCTACGAGTTCTTGAAGGCCGTCACTCCCCCAAAAATCAAGCGCGGTCTTTGTGTCGTTGACCCGAGTTTTGAGGACGCCAGTGACTTTGAAAAATGCGGTGAAGTAATCAGTGCCGTTCACAAAAAATGGAGCGCAGGAATCATCGCGCTATGGTACCCCCTCGTCGCGCACCGAAGTGCCGAAATCTCAATGATGAAAGAGCGAATCGCAGCAAGCGTTGGCGCAACCGAGCCAAAAATCCTCGACATCCAGATGGAAATAAAGCGAAAAGAAGACATGACCGGGCTAGCCGCGCTTTACGGAAGCGGCATGTTCATAGTGAACTTTCCCTACCAGCTCGATGAAGAAATGAAGTCAATCCTCCCGGAACTGAGCAAAATCCTAGGCGACACGGCAAACGAGTGGTCGGTGGAGTTGCGCTAGGTAGGGAGACGGTCGCCGAAGGCGAAAAATCTTGCGAGGCAAGATTTTAGTCGAGTCTCGAAAAAATCTGTGATTTTTCCGCGGTACCCGCGCTAGGGTATGTAGCCCCGTAGTAGCCGAAGGCTATGAGCGTGAGCGAAGGGCGGAACACCCGACCCGAAGGGTAGCGCCCTTCTCTATGCTGAATATTAGACAAACAAATTTTTACAATGGAAGAAGATTCAAAAAAAATGTGCGGAATCGAGGTTCTGGCACAAAGTCGCTTGAACTTGTTCACCGCGACTTTGATGACAGGTTCTCGATGGGAGCACATTTTTTTTGTGACAGCAATCCTATTGAAAAAAAAGCTATTTTTGTCTAATATTGTTCCCCGTCAGTTCGTAACCATCCTGACATAAAACAAAACTAGGAGACATTTCTATGCGTTCAGAATCTGAACTTGCTGGCGTAACGCTGCTTGGTGAAAGCAAAACCAAGTACCCAAGCGACTACGCTCCGGAAATTTTAGAGAAATTTCCGAACAAGCATCCGGGGAACGACTACATGGTCACATTCAACTGCCCCGAATTCACTTCACTTTGCCCAAAAACCGGGCAGCCGGACTTCGCAGAAATCAAAATCAACTACATTCCGGATGGATTTCTTGTCGAATCAAAGTCACTCAAACTTTATCTCTTCTCGTTCCGTAACCACGGCGACTTCCATGAGGACTGCGTGAACATCATCATGAAGGATTTGGTCAAATTGCTCGAACCAAAATACCTTGAAGTCGAGGGAATCTTTACCCCACGCGGCGGAATCTCAATCTATCCTTTCGCAAACTACGGAAAGGCCGGAACTGGGTACGAAACTATCGCAAAATCGCGGCTTTTTTCAGCCATCGACAGAAGGAAATAAACCACAGATTACACTGATTACACAGATTTTCTATTTGATATACTAAATTCTTTCGTTACTTTTTGAAAGTATTCTAATTAGGATATATATAATCTGTGACATCTGTGACATCTGTGGTTAACTTTAATTTTTCAGGAGATATAGATAAAAAACAGCCTGAAATAGCGTCTGTTTTTTATCTTGACAAGTTTCCGCTGGAAACTTGCACCATTAACTGCCGCTCCTCATTTCATTGCGGAGCAGCTTAAAAAGTCAATTGAAAGTTGCAACTTTCTTCTTGACTTTTTATAGGAGAAAATTATGCCTTTTTTGAATGAAATTCTTTTGCTCGCATCTGTATTTGTATTTTTTGGCGGGCTTGTGGCTTTTTTCCGCTTGTTCGGGAAGAACGGTATCTTTGCTTGGACTGTAATCTGCACGATTGCGGCCAATATCGAAGTTTTGATTCTTGTTCACGCTTACGGCATGGACACAACTTTGGGAAATGTAATTTTTGCTTCAAGCTTCCTCGCAACTGACATCATGAGCGAGATTTACGGCAAAAAAGAAGCAAATAAATGCGTCAAACTCGGAATCGCGGCTAACATCACTTTCATCTTGATTTCTCAGAGCTGGTTCTTGTATGTTCCTGCGGAGGCTGACACGATGGCAACTCCAATCTGCACGGTTTTTGCAAACACTCCGCGTGTCATGCTATCAAGCCTTTTTGCTTACGCTGTCTGCGAGATTTACGATGTCTGGGCTTATCACCACATCTGGAGCTGGAGCGAAAAAAAGTATGGCAACAAAAAATCTTTCCTGTGGCTTCGCAACAACGGCTCAACTATGGTCAGCCAGCTTATCAATGTCGTCGTGTTCAACCTGCTCGCATTCGCGGGCGTTTTCCCCTGGGCGACCATCGTTCAGATTCTGATTTTCGGCTACGCGATTTTTTTGGTCACTTCGATTCTCGACACGCCGTTTTTGTACTGGGCAAGAAGAATCGCGGAGAAGCACAGTGAGCTAACGGAACTTTGACTTTTCGCGTTTTTCGCCTCATAAGACAGTTTCACAAAAAAATCACCCAGGCATTGAACGCGACATAGACAATGCAAATCGTAATCGTAAAAGTCCTGTCGATAAAAAAGCTTTTCCTCACTTTTCTAGAATTTTCCGAAGAGCGCATTCCGTCGGTCTTGATTACGACCATGCAAATGAGCAAAATGCTCACCATCGTGATTATGTGGATTGAGTCGAGCATGGTAAGGCTTGTCGAGGACGGCACGACAGATTCCACGACATATTTGTTGCTCACCACGGCGAAAAGCGCGGCGCACGGAAGGGAAAGCCTTGAGTCCGTCTCGGGGCGGATTGAAAGAGAGACGACCGAAAGCACGAAGGCAACATATACGCCGAAAGTCAGTTTGAGGAATGTTATCCATGGGGTGAGGCGCGAAATCATCACGGAAGCGACAATTCGTGAATAAGTTCCTGTATCAGAAGAGCTTGAAAGGTCGCCGAAATTGGAATCATAAGTGAAGGGCTTGGAGTCGATGTAAAGCGGAGAGACTTTCCACTCCGAAAAAGAAATGCTGTCAGAGACTTTTGAATTCTTGTAGTCGGGAACGAAATTAATTTCTTCAATCGGGCGATAATCTTCAATTTCAACTTTCAGAAGATTCTTGTCAAAGGGAAAACGGCTCAAATCCCACTCGCAGCGGAAATTTCCCGTGAATTTCTGTTGCATGTAATTTCTGTTTAAAGATTCAAAATGCTCGCTCTGATAATTTTTCTGCCTTTCATCGAGGCTGTTAATAAAATCAAGCGAACCGTCAAAATCAATCTCGTCGCCGAAATAATTTATCCAAAGCCACAAGTCCGCCTGAAAAGTCTGGTTCACCTGGTCAAAATTGTACAGGTCGGTGATGTACAAGCCGAAAGTGTATTCTTTTGCGCACAAAATGAGGTTCGGTAAAAAAACGCAAAGCAGAAAAAGGCAGAATTTCTTCATTTTATTTTCCGAAAAAACGCCGCCCCACCCGCACGGGATTTGAGAAGTAGGGATTTTGCGCGGAAGGGGCGGCGAGGATTTTTGTTATTTATCTTTAGATACCCAACTTTTTCCTAAAAAATTTGAAATAATATCATTTTGATGTTTTTCAATATAGGAATCTGAAATATCTTTACCTCGATACAAATATCTTAAATTCTTACCAAAATTATCAAGAAAAAATTCTCTCGGAACATTTCCTGAAGGACAACATCTGCTTTTTTTGTCAGGCGCATATACCTTGTCCATAAGTCCCATTTCTGTTAACAGTACACAACAACAAGGACAAGGAGGTGAAGAAATAATTATACGGCCAATATCATCTTGGTTTTGGACTTGTCGAAGTGCGTCCATTTCTGCATGATAATAATCAGTTCTAAAAGTTCCTTTTGCAATTATCGTACCGTTTTTATTTAAAATAACCGCTCCACATTGCCCTTCTGCACCAGCAGTATAAATTCCATAATGTTGCAATGTAAATTCATCAACTACATTCCAATTAGCATTGTTGAATATATCACTCCAACGGCCTCCCAGCTCATCAAGGAATTTTTGAATAGGAGGATTTGATTCTCGTTTGCCCATAATTTTTCTCCCATAAAAAATAAATTTTTCTCTCTCCAAGAATTTTTCGCATTCGCGCGTTAGCGCACATTCGTGCGCGCACGCACTACGCCACAGGCGTGAAAATGCGTTTTGCAATCAGCGAGCCGTTTGCGACCGTGTTGGATTTTCCGAGCGGGTCATAGACGACTTCGCCTTTGCCGTTGCCGAGTACGAAATGCTGGTACTTTCCGTTCGCGAAAAGAAGGATTTCATGCTCGTTCTTGGCGGTCTTGTAATCCGCCGTCTCGCGATGCACGGAGAATTTTTTCCCCGTAAGCTCAGAAAGAATTCCGTCGGGATTCAGCATGGTCGCCTCTTCATCGAGATATTTTTTATCCCGAAAGCGACAAAAAGCCTCAACCGCGTCGATTCGCTTTCCCGTGATTTCCTCCGCCACTTTCACGACGGAGAGAAAATAGCAGCCGTACTCGCCGAGCGTTTTCATCAAGCGCTGGCGGCTTTCGTTTGTAACCTGATTTTCCATAATCATGCCTCCTTTTTAAGCACCTTTTTGCTCGATTCCGCGCGGAGTTACAGTTGAGGCAAGAACATCGAGCAACCGGCTCAGTGCCTCGCTTGTCTCCTGCTTTTTCGCCTTCACCGAAATCTGATATTTCGCGCTCTGGTTCGTTTCGCGCGTGTTTGCCGCAGCGGAAGAAACCTTGCCCTTCACCGAAAGCGAGGAGACAGAATCCCCATCCGCAGCCTTTTCCGTCGTCTTTACGGCAGAATCGACCTCCATCTGGAAATTCACATTCACTTCTTCGAGGGCAAGGTTCGGAATAGGAACGAGCGCGATAAGCGGAGCCTCTACGGAAATCGATGCGCCATCTTCGGCAGGGGAAGTCACCTCAAAGCGCACGGAGCGCATTTTTTCGTTCCCCTTGTAATCCTTCTCAAAGCCGACCTGCGTGATGAAATCGGCGGTGTTTTTTGCCAGCGCGACTTGTGCGCTCGCAGCCGCCTCAAGCGGGGCAGTGATAAGGTCTGCGATTGAAAGCGCTGAATCTGTTTGGATGATTTGGTCCTGTTCCATTTTCATTCTCCTATCTTTTGTTCGTTCCTATTTTTGCCTTATGCGGCTGCCGCTGACTTTTCGCCAGAAGAGCGGATGTCAACAGGCTCGGTGCACTGCGCGAACATATCCATGAGTTTGCTCATGCACTCTGTCTGAGGCTGCTGGTTCGCCTCGACATGAACCTGATACTTCGCGGTCTGGTTGGTGCTTCGGGTGTTTTCTCTTGAAGTCGAAACTTTTCCTGAGACTTTCGCCTTGACTCGCCAGAATCCGCCCGAAACTTCCGTGCTTGCTTCAGCGGAAGTGTTGGATTTGCTCGATTCCGCTGCCGTGACTTCCATCTGAAAGTCAATCGAAACTTTGTCAACGAGCAATGCGGGCATCGGAAGCAAGCCGAGCACGGGTGCCTGCATTTCGATGTTCGTTGTCGTCACTCCCTCGTCGCTGATGACAGGTTTCGTGAGCTTGAAGTCGAGCATTCGGGCTTCTTTGTCCTTGCCCTCGCCGTCCGCGTAACCGATTTCGTTGACATAGCCAATCATCGTTTTCGCGAGGTCGCGCTGTGCGTCAACAACCGAAGTCAAAGGTGCGCCGATAAGTTCGTTCATCGGCAGACCGCCCATCATTTGTGCAATTTTTCCCATATACACAAACCTCCTAAAAAAATGTATCTTGCAGCCGTCCTCTGCAACGAACGGACTGAAAGCCTCAATAATCGCGAATCGCGCCGAGTGTCACCCGACATTCGATTTATTTCTCAAAGCGTGTTCCGCTGTGGTCGCGCCACGGAGAATTGTCGCCCTCCGCGCTCGATTTGAACGGAACGACGAGTTTGTTGTATTCGTCCAAAATGCGCGAAAGCCCTTCCGCCCGTGCCGCCGAAGCGAATTCCATCTTGACTTTGACGGTGTTGCCCTCAGAGCCGCCAGCAAAGCCGATTCCGAACACCGCGCTTCTCTCTTTTTCCGCGCCGCGTTTGCCCTCGCCCGCATCGCCGTCCTGCTTGATTGCTTCAAGAACATCTTCCGCGCTCTTGATTCCGACCTGCTCGATTTTCGCCTCAAATTCCATCGAGAGACGGTCAATCACGAGCGAATTGTGGTTCGCAAGCGAAAGCACCGGGATTTCAAGGTAATCGTCTCCAGTCAAATGGACTTCAAGCGTTTTCGGCTCGCCGTCCTCATGGAAAAAACTTTGCAGTGACTTGAGATTGTGCATTTCGAGGATATGCTGCGCCTCGTTCACCGCGTCCTGCATTCCCCGAATCACATCCGACAAATCGACCGAGTTTCCGCGAAGCCCTTCCTTCGCTCTTTCATCTTTATTTCGTCCAAGCATTTAAATTTCAGACCTCCTGACAATGTTATACAACAGAGTTTTGCTATCATTCTCATTTAAAGTGATTTATTCAAAATCTCTGCTCATTAGAAATGTAGACGGGAAAAAGAATTGTGAAAAAAATCGAAAAAAAATGAATTTTTTTG
>NZ_JAFRNB010000024.1 GCF_017430385.1 Treponema sp. | reverse complement strand
GTAACATGATTTAAGCCCATACTTATGGTTCTCCTTTGTTAATTTTGGTTTTTGTGGTGAAAAACATATTAACAAATTTCCATTTGTATGGGTGTTTTTATTTTTACTATTTCAAGTTCATTTTACAATCTTCCAAAATAAATTTCCGTCAGGGGAAAATCCATGCTCTGAGGTAAGTTTTCCTTCTGACATATATTTATTTCCAAAAAATTTGCATTTTTGGCAACGCGATTTTAACAAAGTCAGTATTGTTTAAAAGAAAGTCGGTTTTGGATAAAAAAATAGGTGCATCGTTGAGTTTTATAAAGTTCTGCCTTTAAGATGAAGGGCTTACAGAAAAACAAAAAAAAACCGGATTCCGCAGGTGAGTGGGCAGAATCCGGCATCAAAATAATGCTGCTTTGAGTTTGTTATTTTGCGTCTGAGAGGCTTGCATCTACTGTTTCTGCAGGCTGTTCAACATTTTCTTCTGCGACCTCTTTTTCTGCCTCAATAGATTCTTTTGTATCTACCGTACGAGATTTTTCTTGCAGAAAATTATAAAGAATTATAAAATAAAAACGGAATTATAAAGAGTTATAAAAATCTATAAAACCTTTTGCGAATTATAAAGAACTATAAAGAATCATAAATAAGGAGACAAACTATGCAAAATCCTTTTACAACCACTTTCAGCAAAACACCAGATTATACATATATCACCACTGAACAGCCTGATGAAATTATCGCGAATTTCAACTATGAAAATCCGTCTGAGTCGGTTTACAAGATTACGGGCGTGCGAGGTTCTGGGAAAACAGTCACGCTTGCAAAAGTTGAATCCGAATTCCGAAAAGATGAAAGAAAAGCTGACGGCTGGATTGTCATCGATTTGAACCCGACCCGCGACATGCTTGTTCAGTTTGCATCTCAACTTGTAAAAGAAGGTTTTGGCAAAGGCGAAACCAAAAGCAGAAGCTTAAATTTGTCAGCAAGTTTTATTGGAACTGGCGGAGGAATTGGCGTATCTGCCGAAAAATCAGACTCGTTCTTTGATATTGGAACTGAAATCGACGAAATGCTTCAGAAAATACAGAAAAAAGGACATAAAATTTTGGTTGGAATTGATGAAGTTTCAAAAAACCGCGGCATGATAGAGTTTACATCAGAATACGGTCGCTGGCTCAGGGCTGGATACCCTGTTTATCTTGTCTGCACAGGACTCTATGAAAATATAATGGAAGTCAGCAATGTTAAGAACCTCACTTTTTTCAGACGAGCAACAACAATCAAGACGGAGCCTCTAAACATCGTAAGAATGTCTGAAATGTACAGGAGACGACTAGAAATCAATATTGATGAAGCTGTAAAAATGGCGAAAATCACGCGGGGATACGCTTACGCCTTTCAGGAGCTTGGGGTTCTCTATTTCAAAAAACAGGATGAAGAGACACTTGAGGATCTTATTCCATCCTTGAAATCTGAGCTTTTTTCATATTCCTATGAAAAAATATGGGAAGAGCTAACAGAAACTGACAGGGAACTTCTAAAAACACTTACAGAAAAAGAAGAATACAAGCGGGAAGAAATCATAACGCTTATGGGCGAAAAAGCAGGGAATTATTCAATGTACAGGGACAGACTTCTAAAACGCGGACTACTCGAAAGCCGAAGAGCCTATATTTCCCTTACACTTCCTTTTTTTGCGGATTATATAAAAGATTATTGTCTGTGATTACTTTACATGGAAAATGTTTGCCCGGATTCCAAGCCTTGCCGATACTGCAAATTGCTTTCCGCCTGTCCGATAGTAAGGATCTTTTTTGTTTTCAAGAGCGTAAGAACCCTTTAAGAGATTCATAAAAAAAAGCTCAGTATTTAAAGTAATATCGATTTTTTTTGAAGCGGAAAAACTTCCGCCTAAAGAAACTTTTGCAGAATCCCAGTAACCTGTCTGCACATGCTTGTAATGGCGCGGTTCATAACCATTGTGAACATCCTCTACTTCAGAGCGGGCAAAAGGAGCAACCATAAGCCCAAGATTTCCAGAAATTTTATCTGAAACTTTCAAGTCAAGCCGAGCACCTGCAAAAAAAGAATAAAATTTTCTTTCGTATGAAATTCCTGCCAGCCTGCGAGTGACATATCTGCCTTTAGAATCATTCCAGTATGTTCGCGGAAGATGTTCGGCTTCACTCTCATACCACCAATGATTTTTTCCATCAGATGAATTTCTTGACTGGCCATACCATCCTTCAGCATCAGTTCTCTCAAAAGAATCAAAAGAATAATGAAATTGAACAATCGGAGAAATCACAAATGTACGCTCAGAGGATGAACTAAATGGGAAAAAATCAAACGAAAGTGAAAGAAGTGCTTCATGATTTTTTACAGCCTTATTGTTGCCAACAGAATAGGTTGTTTTCATATCTGGATGATAGTCGTTCATCCAGTCAGAATCATGCATCTTCCCGAAGTTTTTTGGAACAGAAGATGAAAAATCGGCCGAAAAATTGAGTCTCCAAAAAGACACGCCAGCTTCTGCGCCATACAAAAAAAGATTTCGCTCCCAGTCAAGCCTGCTGAGCAATCTGTCGGTATCGCTATTGTCATAAAGATATTCACCAATAGTTCCATGAGAAAAAGCGATGTGAGGCTCCAGATAAAAATGAAACGAATTTTCAGCGAAAGAGAAAAATGGAAATAAAAATAAAAATATCTTGAAAATCGTCTTAAACATATTTATAATTTATGTAACTATTTTAGCGGAAAGTTTTTTATTTTCATATAGCATTTAACGATGCTAGAATAAATTTTTTCCGCCGTACAAGGAGTTGCTTATGAAAATGGTTAAGAAAATCGCTTTGATTTCTGCACTCGCAGTTCTCACAACAGGTTTCGTGTTCGCATCAGGCAAAAAGGATGTCAAAAAAACCGCAGAAGAGTCAACAGAAGCTGTTAAAGAAGCCACAAAAGAAGGCGTAGAGAACACAGCCGAAGCTGCAAAAGAAGCAGTAAAGGAAGGTGTGGAAGAGACAACAAACGCAGTTGAAAACATCATCGACCCAAAATAAGGCTTTTTAGGTTTCATTTTCACCGCTCCATGTCAAAAGGCATGGAGCATTTTTTTAATAGCACTAGGAGAAATTATAAAAAATTTTCTCTTGAGAGACTATTATTTTACACCTTCAATCGAA
This sequence comes from Treponema sp., assembly GCF_017430385.1. GTDB lineage: Bacteria > Spirochaetota > Spirochaetia > Treponematales > Treponemataceae > Treponema_D. Next base: position 9,063 of record NZ_JAFRNB010000024.1, on the reverse strand, counting down.
AAAGACTCTTTTATGTTTTTCTTGTCTTTTGGAGAAATATCTGCAGCTTCAAGTTTTACGAGTATCTCATGCAATTTTTCTGACGATATGCTAAAATTCTGGAACTCAAGTTTATAATCTTTTTCAAATGTCTGACATTTCGCATCTATGTAATCCAAACACAAAACACAATGGTCAGGAAAACCTTTTTCTGTAGATTTAAAATCTATACAAGTCTTTGGATGCTGTTCTTTCAATCTTTCGAGAGCGGCTTCATCATGTCCTTTTGTCGTTGTAGTTTCAAAATAATAGCAAATCGGTATATCAAATATCCTAGAAGAACCTAAATAAATAAAGTATCTTAGCTTTGCCTCTGCACCATCATCACGCCCAGAATATGGAATCGCCGACTTATAAACTTCACCTATTTTTGGCATTTCGAGTATTCTCGATAAAGTAAAAATTGCTCTTCGGGCATTGACAATTTATTCAAAGGTTTTGAATAAATATCATCATCAAATTCTGCAGCGTAATCAATCACAGTGTTTATTTTTTTATAGGCTGTCTTACGCCAAGCTTTTATATTCTGATGCGAATACTCCGAAGCTTTTCGAGAATTAAACCTTTCAGTAACAAACAAATTTATTTTTTGATTGAGAAACTCAAGTTCTGAAGGACAAAGGTAGTCCGTATCAGGTTCACACATAGCCTTGTAGCGCTTGTATGACTTTCCGTTTGGCAAAGGAAATCTTTTCACTGTATAAAAGTTTTTATACTTTTCTTCAGAATCTTTATATAATTCTTCAGGAACCGGGCCATTTTTCCGAGCTTTATAAGTTAATTCAGTGCACGGCCGCCCTTTTGTCTTTACGGAGTTAAAATCCATGAGTGCCAATAATTTATACACCAGCATTTGAGCTGGATACATATGAGTCTTTTCATAATATGTTTTCGCTATATAGGCGACTGTATTACCTACTATCTGCTCATGATATACTCTCATAACTACTCCGTTATAAATTTAATTTCATACTGGCTAAATGTCAAGGTTTAATCTTGAAAAGGCTGTTTTTATTTTCATAACAACAATAAAATCACCCAAAAAAAAGGGAGCCTATCATAGGCCCCCTTGCTTAAAAAGTGGTTAATTATCAGAAATATTTCTAATAAAAACTACTCTTCTACAACATCGTCATGATAATAATCATGCTTCAAGAACCATGCACCGTTCAAAGCTTTGTCTTTATAGACATTTGCGTAAACTGCAAGATAGTTCTGAGGAATCTGTGTTCCAGATGAAGCAGAACCAGCCACATATCCAGTCACATTTGGGTCAATTGTAAATGTACTACCAATTTTTTCTCCTAAAGTCTCGCTATCCGCTGTTCCTTTATAGAAATCAATTGACCAACCACCTGTAAATGAAGCTGTAGGATCTGTCGTACCAGCTTTATGAGTCTGAGTGTTGTTAACAGTTGGATAAATATCAGCCCAAATAACGACTTTTTCTGCTGATGTCGAAACCAAATCACAGAACCCTGATGTCAAATCGTTTTCGCAAGTTCTACCAGTTTCAGCCAATGCCGATGTATATTTAACTGCATTTGTGCCATCGTGTGCACCAAAGTTTCTTGCAGAAATATCTTTTACATTGTAATACTTTGATACATAGTACTGAATTTTTCCATCTGTTAAATTTGTTGCGAGTCCGAGAACAAAGAAATTACGATTATTTACCTTTTCTCCATCGCTAAGTTTTTCTTTGTTATTTTCCAAATCCCAAATGAAGCCAAGTACGCCTCCATCGTTCTTAGAATTGTTAAAAGTGAATCGGACAAGTTCTCCTCTATGCTTAAATGTTGTTGATTTATAGCCTCGGTTTGCCGCAGCTTTTTCATCAGTATTAACTTCCGAAGCGCTGACATTGATAGAATAGTTTTTGTTGCTACCCTGAATCATGTCATCATCGTCATCATCTTTCTTACAACCTGTGACTGACAAAGCTGTAACCAACATAGCTGCAACGCTGAACGCTGCGATAAGTTTTTTTGAAAGTTTCATAAAAACTCCTTGTTTAAATTTGAAATATAAGCCCGGCATACGCCAAACTTCTTAAAATAAAGTGTAACGCATGGGATAATAAAATGCTAGTAACTTCTTAAAAAAAATTAAAATTTTCTGATTTTATTCCGATAATAATAAATTCCACAAATTATGAACGAAGTGTTTCAACAGGAATATCCGTCCATTTTGCGACCTGCTCAGCGGGAACGCCGTCCGCGAGCATTCTTTTGGCGGTTTCCATTGCCTTATTATGAGCACCGCTTGATTCTCCTTTTGAGAATCCGTCCTCAAAGGCTTCTTCGCGCTGAACTGCAACATCTGTCTCATAATCATATTCACCGAAAAACATATTTTCTATCTCCTTCGCATTGCGCGACAAGTATTCGGCAAGAACTCCGCTTTTCTTTGCACGGCGAATGGCCTTATCCATAAATTTTTCATTACCAGAAGACTTTTCCTCACGGACTATTCTGACAAAATCGCTGTACTCAGTTAAGGCGTTACATTCTTCCCACTTCGCTTTTCCGTTGGGCTTATTAATATTATACACCATAACTTCAAGATTAAGCTGATTTTTTTCCATTGATTTTGAGGAAATATCAGATTTGTTTTCTATAAAAGCTTCACTAAGATTTAGAACTTTACTTTCTGGAAAATTTTCCGTGCCGTTATAGAATACAAAAAATTCCGGTGCAGGTATTTTTTGAAGTTTTCGTTTGAACCTTGTTTTTGAATCTAATATTTTCTCGTAAATTTGCGAGACATACATCAGACATCTCAAAGGCATATTTTCATTTATGGTAGATTGCTGCTCCAACAAAACAACGACTTTATTGTCAACCAGCATTGATACATCATTTGCTTGGCCTGCATAGAGTACACCGTCAATCCTTACATCCTCAATTTTCGTTTCCTCATATTTTAACTGAGTTCCGTTAAGCGCATTGTACAAATCAAGGAAGTTTCGCTTCCCATACAAATCTTCGCAGAAAAGACTGGTAAACAACGAGTCTTTGAATTTTCTTTTGTTTTTAGACATACAATCAACCTCGCTTTATACCTATTTATTTCCAAAAAATTTGTATTTTTGGCAATGGAAAGCAATAATTTTTTGTTATATTTGCTTTTTTCTTGCTCTGCGGGGGAGATTTTTTTGTTAGCAGGAGAAGGCCGCTCCGCTATGGAGCACCTGCCGCAAGGCAGTTCCGGAGCGAAGCGGAGGAATGAGGGTTACCGAAGTGCGGAACAGCGGCAGCAGAATGATTTGCGCCTGATTTTTATAATTCTACATCAACGCCGGTTGCGGCTGCATCGTCGGCTAGTTTTTTGCGGAATGCCTGTAATTTCTGTTTGAGTTCAGGATATTTGATTGAAAGGATTTCGATTGCGAGATATGCGGCATTTTTTGCGCTGTTGATTCCCACTGTTGCGACTGGAATTTGTGGCGGCATCTGGACAATCGAAAGCAGTGCGTCCATTCCGCCCAGCCCGTTTGATTTGCCCGGTGTAACGCACTCAAGGGGAACTCCGATTACAGGAAGGGTCGTAGCCCCTGCAATCACGCCAGGAAGTGCCGCTGCCAAGCCTGCTCCTGCGATAATGACCTCGCAGCCGTCGGCCTCTACCTGCCTGACAGTCTCGTGGAGCAATGCTCCCGCACGGTGAGCCGAAAGAATGTATGCCTTATAATCAACGCCGTATTCCTTGAGGATGTCGGCTGCCTTTTTCATTGTCTCTGTGTCGGATTTTGAACCAAAGAAAATCGCTACTTTCATAAATACCTCGTTCAAAAAGAATATCAAAAAAATTGAAAAGTGAAAACGGAAAACTTAAAATTACTTTGTAAAATTTTTCTTTCTTTTTTGGAAATCCTGGCTTATACTTAATTTATGCCGATGATTTCTAACCAGATGAATGTATTTTGCGAGATTCACTTTATTTTCAGGGAGAAGTCCATCATTTTACAGGGGGATTCTCTGCCTGACGAGCAGGTCGTGCGAAAATGTCTTTCGATGAATGTTGCCGAAGACTGGTTCGCCGAGCTGGAATATGGTTACTCCGCGATTCTTCTCGAAAAGGACACGCCTAATCCCGCGGGTTGCACTGACATTCCTCTGCGTGAATTTTTCCACAAAATGCGCGGCATTGACAGAATCGACAGGTTCGTAAGTTTCACGGATGAGACAAAAAAAGTTTCCGGGGCGGAGCTTGCTGGGCTTGCGGCTCGTGCGAGGGGGCTTTTGAATTTCAAGCATGACAAGCGTTACTGTCAAAAATGCGGCGGCTTTCTCCGCGATGACCTTTATTTTACTGCCAGAACCTGTCCGCGGTGCAAGACATTGTATTTTCCTCAGCTGGAGCCTGCAATCATCACTCTTGTCAGCAGAGGCGATGAAATCTTGCTCGCAAGGCACAAAAACCGCAATGATGATGTTTATTCCTGCATTGCCGGATTCGTTGAAGTCGGTGAAACTATCGAAAATGCCGTTCAAAGGGAAGTTCTTGAAGAAACCGGCATAAATGTCAAAAATATCCGCTATGTCGGAAGCCAGTCGTGGCCTTTCCCTGACCAGCTCATGCTTGCGTTCCGAGCCGAATACGAGAGCGGAGAAATCAAGATTCAGGAAGAAGAGCTTCTCGATGCAAACTGGTTCAAATGGGATGAACTGCCGAAAGTTCCCGGGCCGGGTAGCGTGGCGTACAATCTGATTCACGGTGAATTTGAATAGGGCACATCCCTCACATCCGTTCGGGTCGCTACGTCCGCACTTCGCTGCGCTCATAGCCTGCGGCTACTTCGGGGCTACCAGCGCCTGCACATTTAATATATAATTTGCTCATGTCTAGGATTTATTTTACACGGCACGGAGAGACGTTCACCAACACCAAAAAACTTGTCTGCGGGGCAAGGGAAGTCGAGCTTACCCAGCAGGGGCACGAGCAGGCACTTGCGCTTGGAAACGATATAAAACAAAAAATCGCAAGCGGTGAAATCAAAATTGACAGAATTTTTTATTCTCCGCTTTCCAGGGCAAAACTTACGGCACTTCACATTTCTGAAATCACAGGTATTCCAGCCAAAGAAGAACCTCTTTTGATAGAAAGAAATTTCGGAAGTTTCGAGGACAAAAGCCGGGAATCTCCGGAATTCAAAGCCGCTCTCAAAACTTTTGCCATGTCTTATGGCCGCGAATCTGGCGGTGAGTCAAACATGCGAACGGCTCAGAGAATCTACAATCTTCTGGACAAACTCACGGAGCAAAGCAAGCGCATGGGCGAAACTTATCTTCTGGTGGCGCACAATGGCCTTGCACGCGTGGTAAATTCCTATTTTTGCGACATGACGAACGAAGAATTCGGGGCTTTCGGAATCACGAATTGTCAGCTGTTGGAGTATGAATTTTAAATTCCTCACAGAGCTTAAGAGTTCACAGAGAAATTTAATAAGTGAAAAACTCTCTGTGCCCTCTGTGTACTCTGTGAGGAATTTTTGCTAGAATAAACAATCAAAAGGAGTTAAAAATGAAAGGATTTGAAATCGGACAGGAAGTTGAGACTACGGTCGTACAGATTTCTAATGACACGGTTTTTATTGATTTGGGGCTTAAGAGCGAAGGATTTGTTGACAAAGCAGAATTTATCGATGCAGACGGAAAATGCACAGTAAACGAAGGCGACAAAATCAAAGTTTATTTTGTTTCATCAAACCGGGACGAGCTGCACTTCACCACCCGCTTGAAGGGCGAAAATGCTGACTCAAATGTGCTTGAATCAGCTTACAACTCAGGCTTGCCGGTTGAGGGCAATGTCACAGCCGAAATCAAAGGCGGATTCGAGGTCAAAATCGGAACAAGCCGCGCATTCTGTCCATATTCTCAGATGGGCTACAAAAACCGCCTGGAGCCAGCTGAATACGTAGGCCGCAACCTCACATTCATCATCACTGAGTTCAAGAACGAAGGCAAGAACATCATCGTCTCAAACCGCAAAGTTGAGGAACAGGCAGAAGTCAACAAAGTCAACTCTCTCGCAGAAAAATTGACTGTCGGCTCAGTCGTAACAGGTGAAGTAAAATCTTTGCAGAGCTACGGCGCATTCATTGATTTGAACGGATTCCAGGCACTTCTTCCAATCTCAGAGATTTCTCACGCCCGCGTAAACGATGTTTCAGAAGTTTTGAGCGTCGGCCAGAAAATCGAGGCAAAAATCATCAAGGCTGAATGGAATACATCTAAACCTGAGCGTTCAAAAGTTTCTTTGAGCATGAAAGAACTTGAAAAAGATCCGTGGGATGAAGTTTCTTCTATTAATATCGGCGACAAATTCACAGGCAAAATCGCAAGAATCGCGGCATTCGGCTTGTTCGTAAACCTCAAGCCAGGAATTGACGGTCTCGTGCATGTTTCGCTTTTGCGCGATGTCAACGACAAAACAAACCTCAACAAAAAGTTCAAGGTCGGTGACACAATGGAAGTCATCGTACAGAAAATCGATGCAGGCGAAAAGAGAATCAGCCTTGCCCCGGCTGGTGAAAGCGACGAGGAAGAAGACGACGCAAGCGCATACATGAACGCTCACGCAAACGACGACGATGGAGATACATACAATCCATTTGCGGCTTTGTTGAAAAAATAAAATCAATTAGATAAAACAAAAAAGCGTACGCTCCCAGAAAAGACACGGTATTTCAGCACGGTGCAAGGGGACTTTCTTAGGAATATCCTATTAAAACAATCAAATTGCGGTTCATTTACCTTGCAAGTGCTGAAAACCGCTCTGCTTTTCTTCGCGCTTCCGCTTTTTTGCATTCATTTGCTTTTTTTAGAAAGCGTCAGAGGGATTGTCTGTCTTTTATAAAGCATAAAAAACGGGACAAGGAAGCGAAGCGACCGATGTCCCGTAAAATTGCTCATTGCTCATTGCTAACTGCTAATTAAACTCATCCACTCCGGCCAAGTCCAATGTGCTGAACAGGTCGTCGATTGTCTCGCGGCGGCGGATTTCTTTTACTGAGCCGTCTTCGCGGAGGAGGAGCTCACCGCAGCGGAGCTTACCGTTATAGTTGAAGCCCATTGCACGGCCGTGTGCGCCTGCGTCATGAATTATTACGAGGTCGCCCATGTCGATTTTCGGGAGCTGTCGCTGGACGGCGAATTTATCGCAGTTTTCGCACAAACTTCCTACAACGTCGTAAACATGGTCTTTCGGAGCATTTTCCTTGCCGCTTACAGTAACTTCGTGGTATGAGCCGTACATTCCAGGGCGCATCAAGTCTGCCATACAAGAATCGAGGCCGATGTATTCGCGGTAGATGTGCTTTTCGTGGATTGCCTTTGCTACGAGCCAGCCGTAAGGACCTGTAATCGGGCGGCCGCATTCCCAGTAAATTTCAAGAGGGTCGAGGCCAGCAGGAACGATTACGCGGTCATACTCTGCGCGGATTCCCTTTGCAACTTCGTCGTAATCAACTGCCTTCTGATCAGGCTTGTAAGGGATTCCCAAGCCTCCGCCCAAGTCTACGAATTCGATTCGGACTCCGGCCTTTTCCTTAACTTCTGAGGCAAGTTCGAAAACGAGTTTTGCCGTGTCTACGAAGAAATTCGGATTAAGTTCGTTTGAAGCGACCATTGTGTGAAGGCCGAAGTGCTGAACTCCCTCTTCCTTACAGATTTTATATGCTTCAATCATCTGCTCACGGGTGAGGCCGTATTTTGCTTCTTCAGGACTTCCGATGATTGAGTTGCAGCCGTGTTTTGCAGGACCTGGATTGTAGCGGAAGCAGATTGTGTCAGGAAGTTTTCCACCAAGAGCTTCTTTTAAGAACGGAATGTGAGTGATGTCGTCAAGGTTGATGATGTTTCCGTTTGCGAAAGCGTATTTGTATTCGTTTGCAGGAGTTTCGTTTGATGTAAACATGACATGCTTGCCGGAAATTCCGCTCATTGAAGAAAGCATGAGTTCAGGAAGACTTGAACAGTCAGCTCCGCAGCCCTCGCTTGCTAAAATTTTCAATATATATGGGTTCGGGCAGGCTTTTACGGCGAAATATTCGCGGAAAACAGGGAAAATAGAAAAAGCCTTTGTAAAGCGGCGCATGTTCTCACGGATAGCCTTTTCGTCGTACAGGTAGAACGGAGTCGGGAAAGATTCCGTCAACTTTTTTAATTCTTCATGATTAAGGGGAAAAGTTTTCATAATGCCATATTCTATATTTTTCTTGCATTTATGGAAATATGTATTAAAATTAAATTGAGATTTTTTAAGAATCTTTTTAGTATTTTATATGAGTAAAAAGTTTTACATAAACTCAAACTTAGAACGGCTTTTCTCCTTCGCAATCACCCTTCTCTTGATTTTAGGGCTTAACGTCGTCCTCGCAAACACCCTGCTCAAAAGGATTCAGACGGCAGCAGAAGCAGATTTTATCGACAAATGTGACGATCAGGCAGAAGATTTCGCACTCGCAGTAGATGCAAAACTCCTTCAGATTGAATCCCGCCTCGACATTTTCTATGCAAAAATCGCATACAAAAATTTCTCGTCAGATGAAATAAGGAAGCTTCTTATCAAGGAAAGGGGAAACATTCATGCTCCCTTCGATTTAATTGTCTACGCGGACAAGGACGGCAAGAGCTGGAACATCTACGATGAGGAATTTTCGGTTGTTGACAGAAAGTATTATCAAAAGATTATTTCCGGCGAATCAAAATTTTATGTAACAAGCGTTCTGGAATCAAAACACGACGGCTCTTCAACAGTCGTTTTTGCACGCCCTGTCTATGACTCCGCACATGAAATCAACGGCGTTCTTTTTGCTACATGTCCGGTTGCAGAACTGTCAAAATACATCGAAAGCATCAGCATGACACGCGGCAAAAGATTTTCCATCCGCGATGCAAACAAAAGGCTTATTTATCACTATGATTCAAAATGGACGAACTGGGTCTATTCTCCGTGGAAGTACAAGGACAAAATTTTCACTACAACGAGCGGTGAATTCTATGTAAAGGAAAGTACAAG
>NZ_JAFRNB010000023.1 GCF_017430385.1 Treponema sp. | reverse complement strand
GGAACGGCTTCCAAGGCACAAGGTTACATTTTTTATTGCGCCGTCAAGGGCAGGCAGAAAGTGCATTCTGAACTTGAAGACAGAAATTAAAGTGTCGTATTCATCAAAATGACTTCCTGTTCGGGCATATTTTAAGAGATATCCGTTTTTAACCGGCATATCAATATCACCATTTTCGTCCAGCATTTGCATTGTTCCAACTTTGTCAAAACCGTGCTTTTTTGCATGAGAAAGATTCAGTTCCGTTGTCCATCGGTTTCCTGAAAGTCCGCAGGAGTCGAGCATAGTTCCATCTGTTGCTTTAATAAGGCTTGTAAGAAGTTCAGGATTAAGTACATCTTCGTCAGGGGCACCGAAAGAAACCTTAATTCCGACCTTTCCCTGTTTTTTCTGATTCAAGGCATTGTAGACTTTCATAAGTCCTGCCGCTGACACGTCACGGGTAAAGTAGACCTCAGGTGCATTTTTATCTTCTGTCTGATGAGAAAGCTTTGTTGATTTGCTTTGTGCTGAAAGAGGGGAGAGACAAAGCAAGATTAAAGCAGACATGGCTGTAAGTGTGATGTAAGTTTTATTTTTCAATTCTAGTCCTCCGCAATGCTATTTCCTACATGCTTTCCTTTAACACCTGTACAACTTCATCCTTTGTAAGAACTTTATAACCGCCGTCAAGAATAAAGGTTGCACTTGCAATGCCTTCGAACATATCTTCTGTAACGCCAAGTTCCTTAAGGGAAAGAGAAACGCCGATTTCCTGCATCCACTCTTTCATTGCTTCAAGTCCAGCTTCTGCAAGCTCCAGGTCACTTTTTCCGTCAGCAGAAACATCCCAGACATTTTTTGCAAAACGAACAAACTTTGGAAGACCTGCTTCAAGCTGAGTTTTATAGTATGCCAGGCTAACAGCACTCAGCGTCATTCCGTGTGTTGCGTCTGTGTAGGCACCAACAGCCTGTCCAATCATATGAACCATCCAGTCGGTACTCTTTCCCTTTGCAATGAGAGTATTAAGTGCCCAGGTCGCATCCCACATTATATTGCTGCGGGCTTCATAGTCTTCTGGATTTTTTACTGCGATTCGTGAAGCATGAATTACAGAGCGCATAAGGCCTTCTGCAAGGTAGTCGCTAGCTGAGTCATCGTTGCCCGAAAAATACTGCTCGCAGATATGATTAAAAATATCGTAAATGCCTGCAACCATCTGACGTTTTGGAACAGAGAAAGTAAATCGCGGATTCAAAATTGCAAACTTTGGAAAAACCTCTTCACCAAAAACGTGACCAATCTTAAGCTTCTGTGCATGGTTTGTGATAACCGAACCGCCGTTCATTTCGCTGCCGGTTCCTGCCATTGTAAGTACAGCACCTACTGGAATTATTTTATCACCAGGCTTAGGCTCTTCCATTTTGATGTAATATTTTTCCCAAGGGTCGCCGTCGTATGCCGCTCCAACTGAAACTCCCTTTGCATAATCGATGGTAGAACCGCCTCCAACTGCCAGAATAAAATCTACCTTTTCTTCGCGGGCAAGCTTACAGCCTTCTGCAAGTTTTTCGCTGGTAGGGTTAGGCATAACGCCCGGAAGCTCCACAATTTCCTTGCCGTTCTTTTTAAGGGCTGCAACAACAGCTTCATAAATTCCGTTCTTTTTGATAGAGCCGCCACCGTAAGTAAGCAGAATCTTTTTGCCGTATTTAGGAAGCTCCTGATCCAGATAGTTTAATGAATCTTCCCCAAAATAAAGTTTAGTCGGGTTTGAATAAGAAAAATTTCCAAGCATTTTATACCTCTTTTGCATTAGTAACGCTATGTCACTTAAGTAAAGTGTATGGCATAAAAGGTGACTTGTCAACACTAAAAAGCATTATTAGTGACAAAAAGTTATTTATTAAAAAAAGCGTGAGGGATTGGAGCACCGCCGGAGGCGTTCCAAAGCGTAGCATAGCGTAGCGGCGGAATGAAGCGATAGCGTAAGTGCGCAAAGCCCGGCGTACCGAGTTTTGCTTGCAAAACTCGGTAAGTGAGCGCTAGCGAACGTCGCACGCCCAAAAGGCGTATCGAATGGAAAAACTTACAATTAAAGTTTATGGCAGCGGTTGCAAGGGATTCTTAAGTGTAGCAGAAGTTAAATTAAAGAGCGGATTTAATTTTCACACAACATTCAAAAACACATCTGTCGGTTTCTTTAATGTGAATATAAACTTTGCCTGGGGCTTCTGAGTCTTCTTTTTTGTAAACCTTAAGAATCTGTCCTTCTTTGCTTTCTCCGGTATAATGAACTTCAAGATCTGTAATTTCGTGAGACTGCAGAAAATCATCCGAGAATACGCAAAGGGCAAGTTTAATATATTCAATATTATTCATGTGATGTGACATATCAATCTGAGAGGAACGAATCTGCTGCTCAAAGATAAACTCATCATCTGAAAAATCAGAAGGGAATCGTTCGAACGGCTCGTTAAAAACAGCCTCCGGGAAATTCTCTTTTGGATATGGAAGATTTGTGATTTTTAGCGGCCGATGATTTTCCAGACTCAAAACACAGGCTTCCTGATTTGCAACAAGAAGAGTATTGCCCTTTTTATCAAGGAACTGTGTATTAACATGAGTACGCATTCCAAGATTATCAATAGGAAATGTACGGGCTGTAATGATTTCGCGCCAGTCTGGACGACGTTCAAAATGAACTTTTGTTTTTGTGAATACCCAAAAAGCATTGAACTTTTCGCGGTAAATTACACCATCGCAGTCCATTGCATTAAAACTCTCAGTAAGATTATCCTGTACAAGTAAAACAGACTGAGCAACTCCCATCCGAACAGATGAATCAATAAATGCAGAAGAAATCTCCCGCTCAGCTTCAAAAATCAAGTTTTCATTCATAGATGATATAATAGTATTTTTTTAAGATATCGGAAAGTCCACCATAGTCTTCGCACTGAACTCGCGGCAGGGCATTACTGTCACTTTCAGAATTTACAAACAATTTACATAAAGCATCTATAATTTTTAACTTCTTAAACTTATACTAAAATCATGATAACTGTAGTAAGTCAGATTTTAGGTTTTATTGGCTCCCTTTGTCTTCTGCTTTTTGGAATGGAAATGCTTTCAAACGGTATTCAAAAAGGAGCAGGAAGCAGCCTTCAGACTTTGCTTCATAAGATTTCAGGGAACAGATTTACGGCGGTTCTTACTGGACTTGCGGTTACTGCAATCATTCAGTCTTCGGGCGCAACTACAGTAATGGTTGTCAGCTTTGTAAATGCGGAGATTATAAGTCTGACTCAGGCCATTGGAATTATTTTTGGTGCGAACATTGGAACTACAGTTACTGCATGGATTGTCTCTCTTTTTGGTTTTTCATTCAGTATTGAAGCGGCGGCCATTCCTTTGTTCGGATTTGGCTTTATCCTTAAATATTTTAAGAAGCTCAAGATTCACAATTTTTCTGACTGCTTTATGGGCTTTGCCCTTCTCTTCATGGCGCTTGGACTGCTCAAAACTTCCATGAATTTAAAGCCTGAATCCGTCAGCTTTTTGCAGAAATTTCAGGATTTGAATTTTGCAGGCCTCTTGCTTGGAGTTTTGATTGGAACTGTTTTTACGGCCTTGATTCATTCATCTTCTGCTACAACGGCGATTGTACTTACAATGTCGGCAAACGGTTCTTTGCCATGGGAGCTTGGGGCCGCAATGGTTTTAGGAAGCAATATCGGTTCTACTGTGGACGCGGTTATGTCATCCTTTGGCGCAAGCGTGAATGCAAAACGCACAGCTGCCGTTCACGTGGCCTTTAATGTGACGGGAACTTTTTTAGCCCTGCTTTTCTTCCAGCCATTTTTAGATCTTATTGATTTTATTGTACCAGGGCTTCCGTCTCAAAACATCACGAATCACATTGCCATGCTTCATACAGTCTTTAATATTTCTGCCACTTTGGTTTTTCTGCCTTTTGTAAAACAGATTGCTTCCATTACAGAAAAAGTTATCCATGAAAGTCAGAAAGAAAAAGATGCTCATTATAAAATTCCAATTATTCTTCCAAAAAACCATGTCAGTACAGATTTATATGCCATTCAAGTTCAAAAAGAAATTACAAAAATGGCTGGCCGCGTAATGGAAATGATGGATTATCTGAATCAGGGACTTAAGCAAAAAAAAGGAGACTTGTCTTTTTTAGTCGAAAAAATTAATGCGCAGGAAGAATATGTTGATGAAATGAATCATGAAATAACATATTTCTTGCAGAAATGTTCACGCTTACCGACTGCAAATCATAATGACCGCAACAATTTTGCCAATATGATTTCTGTAATTCAGAATCTGGAAGATTTGAGTGACGAATGTACTTCAATGATGCATTCACTTTGTAAGTTTAGAAAGGATGCGGAAGTTCAGGCTCTTGAAAATCAAACTTCCGAATTAATTGAATATTTTAATCAGGTTTTTATCTTTTATGAACACACTTGTACTTATATTGCCCTTGGTTTGTCAGAAATTGATAAAGTTCTTCTTTCTGATGTGGAAGACAAAATTGATAAGACTAAGTGGGAACTAAAAAAAGCCAGCCGAAAGCGAATTGAAAACGGCAGCAATGTAAAAGCCGAGTTGAATTATATGGACCTGGTTCGCAAAATTGAAAGGGCCGGCGACTGCACTTTTGGAGTAATTCAGGCAATTCAGCCTAGTTCCAGTGAAACAATTATTTCTGATGGTTCTGAAAAAAATCTGATTAGTGCACAGAATGTAATCATCAATACAAAAAGCAGAAAAGCTTTTGTTTCTGGCAAAGAAGTTCAGCTTGCTGTAAAGGAATATGAACTACTTGCTCTCCTGATGGAAAATAAAGGACAGATTGTAACCCGCGAACAGATTCTTGAATCTGTATGGAATTACGATAAGGAAATAGAAAGCCGAACGCTGGATGTTCATATCAGGCTGCTACGACAAAAGTTGAACAACACAAAACTTATTGAAACAGTCCGCGGAGTTGGATACAGAATTTCCTAGATTAAAAGCGGCAGATAGTATTTATAACGAAGGCTACCCTACTCTGCCCTGCGATTGCGGCGTCTACTTTTGCCTTTTGGGATTTTTTGGAAACCAGCCTTTTTCTACGCGCTTTTTCTGATAAAAGAATTCGATTATGCTCCAAAGGCTTGCCGCTCCAACAAGAGCAAGAATAGTGGACAAAAGTCCGCTGGTAAAGAGGGCTGCTGTTAAAAGGGCAGTTCCTGCAAGAGCAAAAATCCACCAGCAGCGCAATTTTTTCCTCATAGTTTCGGGCGTTCGCCGTTCGCTACGCTCACGCCGTCGGGCTTTTGCGAGTTCGCAAAGCGAACTCGTGACGAGAACGGCAAAGCCGTTCTCGCGGATTCCGCGCTAACCGCGCTCCATTCCTACGCTCAGTCATTCCGACGAAAGTCGAAATTCCTTCGCTTCGGAACGCCTGCGGCGTGACTACAATCCCTAACGCAAAATATCAAACACAGCCGTCACATCGCCTTTGCCCAGAATCTGTTTCAGCTCGGCTTGAGTAATACTGGTGGTTGAGCTTGTGGTCACTGAGCCTTGTCGAAGTGTCGAAACCACTTTTCCAAGGCGGGTAAAGTTCCAGCTGTTAGTGTCGTAGTAAATCGTGATTTGATTTCCCTGATACAAAATGATGTCGCCTGCTTCGGTAGTAATCTGCGTGTCGGTGCGGGGGAGTGAAGAGCCGAGCGAGCCGACTTTCTCAAAACTGCCGTAGTCATGCATGGCGACCGTGACCGCTCCCTTTTTCAGAAGTTCCGCAAACGCCACAGCGGATTTATTTTCGGCAAGTGTCGCGTTAAGCGTGTGCGTTTTTCCTGTGGCGTTCATGATTGTAATCGTGATGTTCATAGTGTCTCCTCTGGTGGTTGAGCCAGTCGAAACCACCGTGTCTGTATTCCCGCTTGCACAGGCGGTCGCGACAAGCAAAATCGATGTTAGCAAAAGCAAAATCAGTTTTTTCATTTTTGTTCTCCTCAGTCTAAAAGCATCCAAATGCCACCAACAAAACTCATTCCGCCAAAAATGATGGGGAAAAAACCATAGAAAAGCCCTCTCGAATCAGAAGTGTTGCCTTCTTCAAAATTCTCCAGTGCTTTTGGTGCTGTTAAGAAAAGCCCTATTCCAAAAACTATAACAAATACTGCAACGACTTTTCTGTTTGCCGCGTTTAAGTCAAAAAAGATTGCATATATCCCCGCAATCGCAAAAACAAGGCAGACAATTCCCCAACCTATGCGGGAAGCAATAGTCAATTTTTGCAGACATTTTTTTTGTTTCTTCTTTTTCATAATTTTCAAAATTGCCTATTGATTATAGCAGACTATTTGTTTTTGCGGTAGGGATTGAAGGGGCGCGAAGCGTTGCGCAATGAGCAGAGCGAATGAAGCAATGGAGTGCGGTTAGCGCGTAACCCCGCAAAGCCCGACCCCAACGGTGGTTGAGCGAAGTCGAAACCGCCGTTGGGGGACCGCCCCTATTTTCCTACTTCAAATACTTCCCGAAGAACTCTGCGAGCCTGTCAAACGGAATCGCCTTGGTTTCGCCACCGTCGTAAAGGTCGGTGTGGCTTGCTCCCGGCACGATGACAAGCTCCTTGTTGTCGCCCGTGAGCCGTTTGAACGCGTCCTCGCCCATGTAGCGGCTGTGCGCCTTTTCGCCGTGCAAGACCATGACTGCGCTTCGGATTTCGTCAGCGTATGCCATCAAGTGCGTGTTTGCAAGCGACATGAGCGACTGTGCCGCCCAGCCACCGTTTGAGTTGGGCGAACGCTCGTGGTAGCCGCGCGGTGTCTTGTAGTAGGCGTGGTAGTCCTTCACAAAATACGGCGCGTCGTCGGGGAGCGGATCAACAACGCCGCCCGTGCGTGCATAAGTTCCGCCAGACTGGAGTGCCTTGAAGTCCTGTGTGCGGAGGTCTGACATCTGCTTTCGCATCGCATAGTGCGCCGCCTCGTTTTTGGCTTCGTCAAAATAGCCGTCGATTGCCGTGCGGCTCAAATCGTACATCGTGCTTGCCACGGTCGCCTTTACTCTCGTGTCGATTGCCGCTGTGTTAAGAGCCATTCCACCCCAGCCGCAGATTCCAATTATGCCGATTTTTTCTGGGTCTATGTTGTCTCGGGTTGAAAGAAAATCTACTGCGGCCATAAAGTCTTCGGTGTTGATGTCGGGACTGTTCATGTAACGTGGCTCTCCGCCTGATTCTCCTGTGTAGCTTGGGTCAAAGGCCAGGGCGATGTATCCGCGGGAAGCCATCTGATTTGCATAAAATCCGGAAGACTGTTCCTTTACGGCTCCAAAAGGTCCGGAGATTGCAAGGGCCGCATTTCCTGTTGCGGCTGCTTCCGCTGGTGTGTACAGGTCGCCTGCCAGTTCAATTCCAAAATGATTGCGGAATGTAACTTTTGTGCGGGTTACATTTTCGTTAAGTTCAAAAGTGTAATGTTGGTCCCCCCTACTGATTTTTGCTGCTGTTGGGTCTGCCATAGTTTTCTCCTTTTTGCAGCCTGTAACTGTCAGAGCCAGTGCTGCCCCTGTGATTAAAAGTGATTTAGAAAGATTCATTTGATTCCTCCAGTTGTTTAGTGACACTTTGTCATTTATCTAAAGTGTATGGTATAAATGGTGACTTGTCAATGCTAAAATATGTTTTTAGTGACGAAAAGTTTCTTATATTCGAGCTCTATAATATATCAAAATTCTTACCTTTCTATACATTTTAAGATGGCAAAATTATTATCTTAAATTACAAGTCAACAATATTCTTAAAGTTTTTTGGTTTATTTATAATTGAAACTACGAATAGGCGGAACGCTTACAGATGCACTGGCAGTTGCAAATGAAAGTTTAAGTCATAATAACTCAAATGTAGTTGATACTACACTAAAAGTGGACACTAACAGGTAGAAAACTGTTGAAAAAAATAGGACAATAAAGACAGTTTTCTGCCATGGAGGTGTACACGGGAAAACAGCTAGTCCGCTGGAAAAAAAATTCCTTATAAAAACTTATAGAGCAAAAACAGAAGTGAAACTTTCAGACTTCTGTGAAATGAATGATGTTTCTGAAACATCCATGCGTAAATGGATAAAGCAGTATGAAGCAGGTGGAATAGAAGGTTTAAGTAGAGCCGGAGAAATGGGCGTTGTGCTACCCGAAGGAATAGACCGCACGGAGGAAAATTACAAAAGGGAAATTCTCAAACTCCGGATTGAGAAAGAACGGCTTAAAAAAAATATACAGTCCAGAAGACCGAAGATGGGAAGACTGTCTTTATACGTTTAAGTCCGAAGAATTCGAAATCATAAAATCACTTTCACATGAATACCCGATAAGGACTTTATGTGAAGTGATGGAGGTAAGTAAATCCGGTTATTACAATTGGTATAGCCGTAGCAGAAGAACATCTGAGTCTGATGAAGTTTCGCCCCTGATTCATCAGACCGAAAACAATATCCGCATTTTACTTTTTGTTAAGAAGGATGATGCTGAAGGATCAGATTTTTATTATATGGGTGATATGAAATATCACTCATTTGAAGATACTACAATGAATGGAAAAGATGGAAGAGTGCCGGTTGTTAATATTCAATTTGATATGGAAACTCCTGTACCTCAAAATCTTTATTCTTATTTGGAAGGTTAATATGAAGACAGTAAATGTAGTCGCTGCAATTATTATTCGTAAAGATTCAAATGGAAAAAAATATGTTTTCGCCACCCAGCGCGGTTACGGAGAATGGCGTGGCTTTTGGGAATTCCCCGGCGGAAAAATCGAAGCGGGTGAAACTCCACAGGATGCCCTTGTTCGAGAAATTCGTGAGGAACTTGCGACGCAAATCAGTGTGGGGGAGAAAATCGCCACGATTGAATACGACTACCCGACCTTTCATCTTTCCATGCAGTGCTTTACCTGCGAGGTGGTGAGCGGAAAGCTGGAGCTTTTGGAGCATGAGAACGCGGCCTTGCTCACGGCGGAAAATCTCCGGAGCGTGAAGTGGCTTCCGGCAGATGAATTGATATTAGACAAAATTGAGATACTTTTGCAGGGCAAAAAAATAGTAGGTGCGTCGAAAGATTTACACCCTTCCCACTGACGAAATCCTCCTGAAAAAAAGTGAGTGCTTTCCGTCTGGAAAATTTTGCACACAATCTAATTGTATCATATACTATTCTTGAGACAGGAGGAAACTATGTCAGATACAATCGTCATTTATTATTCCCTTGAAGGAAATGTTGATTTCGTGGCAAAAAAAATTGCTGAGAATCTTGGCGCGGACATCTTCCGCATTGAAACGCTGAAAGAATATCCCAAAAAAGGACTTTTAAAATTCTTCCACGGCGGAAAAGATGTGGTCTCAGGCGTAAAACCAGAATTCAAAGGCGAACTTCCTTCTCTGGAAGGCTACGACAAAATCATCATCGGTGCACCTGTCTGGGCGGCAAAACCCGCAGCTCCCCTCAACACTTTCTTCGACAAAGTAAATCTCTCCGGCAAAAAATGCTGTGCTTTTGCTTCCAGTGCCGGCGGAAACTCAAAAAAGTGCCTTGAAATCATGGCAGCCGAAATCGCAAAAAAAGGCGGCACAGTTGAAGCCTGCGCAGAATTCACCAATCCCCTGAAAAAGCCGGAGGCTGCCCTTAAAACGATTGCTGAATTTACCGGAAAATTATAATATGATCTTTCCATGGCAAAAGGCGAAGAAGATTTACGGGAAAAAACAGGGATTCCGCTCCTCTCTCTCAAAAATACGATGACTGGCGGGTCGGCCAGTGGAGGGAGGACGCGGACATGCTTCATAAAGACATTGCAAGGTCAAAATGCTTTCTGGCTGTCAAGCTTTTCTTTTCAGAAAATTCACTGGAAACAGCTGTCAGTGACAAAGTTCTCTTTAGCATAATCCAAGGCACAGTCCGGATAGGCAAGAACTAATTATTGGAATAAGATTTCCTACAACCTACCCTCACTTCAATCTCCTTGTCTGCAACAAGGCTTTCTGGTATAACATCACACTCCACGGCAATGATTTTTACTCCGGCGGTGTTGGCTTTCTTGAGGGCGTCGGCAAAATCTGGGTGGGTTTCTCGGTTTGGGGTAAAATATTTGCAGCCTTTCATCTGGACGATTATCAAAACCATACATTCATACTCACCACTTTTACTGAACGTGGTAAGTTCACGGACATGCTTTAACCCTCGTAGGGTTGGTGCATCGGGGAAAAGCGCAACGCCATCTTTTTCCAAGGTACAGCCTTTCACTTCGATAAGCATTTTGTGGGGGCTGGCAGTGAGGTCTTCATATTCGGCATAAAAGTCAAAGCGGGAGTCTCCTAGTGTGAATTCTGGTTTTAAAAGCGTGAGCTTTGGAAAATAAGTTTTGTTCTCGCGAATCCATTCCGCGGCCACTTTGTTGGGAGCCTGACTGTCCATGTTGATGAGGAGTGCGCGCGGTGGCTGCGAGGGGCTTTTTTGTGAAGGGGAGGCATTTTGCGGGGCAGGGGGATTTTTGGCTGGGCTTGCGCTTTCTTCCGTCACGATTTTTTCCACGGCAATCAAATCGTATTTTGTCTTCCGCGCGGGATTGTCACTTTCTTCAAGATAGACTGTGGCGTCTGGCACGAGAAGTTCCTTGCAGCGGCCGGTGTTTTTTACATGAACGGTTTGGATTTTTCCCTCCAGCAGAACATGGGCGATAAAGCGATTGGGACGGTCGAGGAAGATTGCTTTGTGAATGAGCTTGTATTGCATAAGGGTATTATAGCAGAAATGATAAATAAATTACACACCGTCGCTTATTGTCAATTTTACTAAACTGTGCTATTCTACCCCCATGTCTGATTTTATCCGCGCAAGAAGCGACGAACACAAGGAAGAACGACTTTCTCAAATTAAAGAAGCAACGGCAGAGCTTTTTGCTTCAAACCCTTATTCAGAAATTACCCTTACAACGATAGCCGAAAAACTTGGTTGGTCTCGTGCCAACCTTTATAAATACGTTACGACAAAAGAAGAAATCTTTCTGGAAATCTCCGCAGAAAAAATGTCGGTCTACTACAATGCCTTGCTTTCGGCTTTTCCGGAAGGCAACAATTTTACGCCGGATGTGATTGCAGAAGTCTGGGCTGGAATTTTAAATGCAAATCTGGATTACATGCGCTATGTTTCCTATCTTAATCCCGTGATAGAAACAAATGTAACGGTGGAGCGCCTTGCCATTTTCAAGAAGAAATATTACGACCTGGCCTATGCCTTCCGCGACAGGCTTGCAGATATGCTGCGAACCACGCAGGCCGCTGCCTACAAAATCCAGCTGGACGTATTGTTTTATGCTTCATCAAATGCTGTCTGCTGCTACAAAAATCCGCTGGTTCAGGAAGCACTTAAACAGATCAACATTACCCCTCCTCCAATGGATTTTTACCGCGACATTAAAGACTTCCTGAAAATGCGCCTGGCATGGAAAGAGTAAGTTTAGGATTACTCGCTGCAGACACGCCGGCTTAAGGCACAGCCTTCGCCGAGACTCGTTCAAAACGCTCCTAAGCGTCGCGTTTTGCCCCTGCGCGCCTCCCAGCGCTGCGGGTCACTCCCTACCTGCTTCGCCATCTCGTTTAGTCATTTTATCTCAGTTTGAATCATTAAATCTCTACAAAGCGTAGGTTGAATTATGTGCCGTCGGGTTGTAATGTGTAATTAACGCTAAACAATTCATGTATTCCGGCAGAATGCCGGCAGAACGCCGGCAGAAAAAAAGGAGAAATAATGACGAACCAGTACATTACCGGGGCAATGATTAAAAACCTTCGCGAACAAAAGAAACTTACACAGGCAGAACTTGCAGAAAAGATTTTTGTTACGGATAAAGCAGTTTCAAAATGGGAGACAGGCAGAGGCTACCCTGATATTTCCCTTGTGGAATCACTTGCAAAAGCCCTGGATATTTCTGTTATTGAACTCCTTTCCGGGAAAAATGTTATAAATACTAACAGGCAGAGCAACATGAACCGGGTGCAGTTTTATGTTTGCCCAGTTTGCGGAAATATTATACAAAGCACAGGTGAGGCTTTAATCAGCTGTTGTGGAATTACACTTCCGCCTCTTGAAGCTGAGCAATCCGATAAAAACCACTCCGTCCGTATTGAACGTATTGAAGACGAATTTTTTGTTTCAATCGAACATGAGATGACAAAGAATCATTATATTTCGTTCATTGCCGCGATACGCTCAGACAGTGTTGAAATACAAAAACTTTATCCTGAGCAGAATGCAGAAGCCAGCTTTAAAATAAGCGGGACAGAACAGATTTTGTTTTACTGTAACCAGCACGGACTTTATAAAAATTAACTTCCAGAAATAACGGTTATTCTCACGCAGCCACGCTGCCGGCTTAAGGCACAGCCTACGCCGAGACTCGCTCAAAACGCTCCTAAGCGTCGCGTTTTGCCCCTGCGCGTCTTCCAGCGCTACGGGTCGCTCCCTACCTGCTTTCCCCCGAATCTTCTGTCAGTACTCCTAACGGGGGAGGTGAAAAGAATCTCTACGGCATTCTGTTAATTGTCTTTAAAAAAAGAAAAAGCCGTCGCGGCTTAAGGCGCAACCTACGCCGAGACTCGCTCAAACCGCTCCTAGGCGTCGCGTTTTGCCCCTGCG
>NZ_JAFRNB010000004.1 GCF_017430385.1 Treponema sp. | reverse complement strand
CGAACAGCTTCTTGTTCCGCTCACTTCCTAGCGATGTAGCTCGCGTTGAGGGCCTAAAATTCATTTCTACTGTAAACCAGGAAGATGCAGGTCCAACAAACAACTGGATTGATCCGGTTGAGCTCAAGGCAACAATGAAAGGATTGTACAAAGGTTGTATGCACGGCCGCACAATGTACGTAATCCCATTCTGCATGGGTCCACTCGGCTCACCAATCTCAAAGAACGGTATCGAGCTTACTGACTCAGAGTACGTTGTCCTCAACATGGACATCATGACTCGCGCAGGCAAAAAAGTTCTCGACATCATCGGTACAGACGGAGAATTCGTTCCTTGTTTGCACTCAGTTGGTAAACCACTCAACAACGGCGAAAAAGACAACGGCATCTGGCCTTGTGCAGACGTTGAGCACAAATATATTTCTCAGTTCCCAGAAGAGCACCTCATCTGGTCTTACGGTTCTGGATACGGCGGAAACGCTTTGCTCGGCAAAAAATGTTTCGCTCTCCGAATCGCTACTGTATTGGCTCGTGAAGAGGGCTGGCTCGCTGAGCACATGCTCATCCTCAAGCTCACAAACCCAGAGGGCAAAGTTAAATACGTTACTGGCGCATTCCCATCAGCTTGTGGTAAAACAAACCTGGCTATGCTTATCCCAACAATCCCAGGCTGGAAAGTTGAGACAATCGGTGACGACATTGCTTGGATGAAATTCGGCAAAGACGGCCGCTTGTATGCTATCAACCCAGAGGCAGGTTTCTTCGGCGTTGCTCCAGGAACATCTGCTGAGTCTAACAAAAACGCTCTTATCTCTGCTTCAAAGAACACAATCTTCACAAACTGTGCTCTTACTGAGGACGGAGACGTTTGGTGGGAACAGATTGGTTACCCAGCAAAGGGCAAGCTCGTTGACTGGAAAGGCCAGACACGCGACGCTCTTCCAAAAGACAAATCACCAAAAGGCGAGGAATTCGCTCATCCAAACGCACGCTTTACAGCACCTGCAAAACAGTGTCCATGTATCGCTCCAGAGTGGGAAAACCCAGAGGGTGTTCCAATCTCTGCTATCCTCTTCGGTGGACGCCGCCCATCAACTGTACCTCTCGTACACCAGAGCCGCAACTGGAACCACGGTGTATTCTTGGGTTCTATCGTTGGTTCAGAAATCACAGCAGCATCTACAATCGATGCTTCACAGGTTGGTAAAATCCGCCGTGACCCATTCGCTATTCTCCCATTCTGTGGATACAACATGGGCGACTACTTCCAGCACTGGATTGACGTTGGTGCAAAAGCTGACCAGGACAAATTGCCAAAAATCTTCTACGTTAACTGGTTCCGCAAGGACGAGAACAACAAAGATCTTCCAGGCGGATTCATGTGGCCAGGCTACGGCGACAACTCACGCGTTCTTGCGTGGATTTTCGACCGCTGCGACGGAAAAGACAACTGCGTAGATACTCCAATCGGCTTCATGCCAAAAGAGGGTGCTATCAACACAGACGGATTGGCTGACTACTACAAAAAGACTCTCCCACAGATTCTCAACGTGGACAAAGAGGGCTGGTTGAAGGAAGTTAAAGACATCCGTGAGAACCACTATCCAAAATTCGGCAAACACTTGCCAAAAGAGCTCACAGCCTGCTTGGATGATCTCGAAGCACGTCTTTCAAAATAAAAAATTCCTCACAGAGCTTTGGAGAGCACAGAGAGTATTTTGTAAATCATAAATATCTCTGTGAACTCTGTGCCCTCTGTGAGAAACTTAAAAGTCCCGTTCTGAGGTTTGCTTGGAACGGGATTTTTTTGTTCGTTGAAATTTATTGTAATTTTTCCGATAATTAAAGCATGATTAAGACTTACGATATTGATTTGGATGATACATTGGTTGATGGTGCGAGTAAGATTTTTGAGAATCTTGGTACGGACATCGACAGCGCGATAAAGATTTTTTTGAAGCAGGCGATTTTGCGCAAGGGCTTTCCTTTTGATGTTACAATCCCGGAGGAAGTGGAAAGTGGAAAGTGGAAAACGGAAAACGGAAAACGGAAAGTGGAAAGTGAAGCCGCTGTAGGGGGAATGATTTCTGCTGAAAGCGGGGCTTGTGCCGAGACGGTTGATTCTGTTGTTGAAAGCGAAGATTCTTCTATTGAGGATGATGTTTCTGAGGACGATGTTTTTCATGGCGGAATAAGCGAGGAGGAAGAATTTGCTGCTGCTACGGCGACTGCTGAGAGCGTGGCGACGGAAGCTCCTGTTCCGCAAGTTTCAGCCGAGATTGCGGCTCGTGTTGCTGCGAACGAGGCCCTTGTCGCTGAGATGCGAAATGAAATCGGTGAAAAGGAAGTGACTCCAGAATTCGACGAGAACGAGGACGACGGCACATACGGAAATTATGAGCAGGCCGGGGAAGTGGAAAGTGGAAAACGGAAAGTGGAAAGTGAGGATGCGCCTGTTGTAACGGAAACTTCTGGTGATGAGGAAGTTGTGGATGTGGGCGAGCCTGCTCCAAGCGAGGAGGATGATTCCGAAGACGAAGACGAAACCACCCCAGACAATCTTTTCGACGCCTGGGATGTCGGTGATGAAGAAGAGATAGGTTGTAAGTAGTTAAAACTTTACTGTGCATGTGATTGGCAGATGATCCGAATAGCCTCTTCCGCTCCAAATCTGGTAGCGCAAAGGACGGCCCTCGCTGTCTGCCCATTCACCTTCAGTTTCTGCGCAAAAATCTGTCAATTCAATGTTTCCACATACGAAAAAGTGGTCAATCCGCTCCCAGTGATTTTTATACCAGTAGCTTCCTGTTTTTTGAATCTCGCCGCTGTCGTTAATCCACGGCGAATAAACCTCAACATCCTCGCTTCCATGTAAAATCACATTTTTTCCTTCTGTGGCCGAAAGATTTATGTCAAATTCGGAAATTTCTTTGTTAAAATCCCCGACCGCAAGCACCGCACCATCTTTTTTTGCCGCCCAAATCAAATCCGCCAGAAGCTTTTCCTGTCTTTTCCTCCAGATTTCTGATTCTTCCGCGCCTCCGCTCTTGCTCTTCCAGTGATTCACGAAAATCGTCAGTTCCCTGTCTTTCGACAGAATGGATAGCCGGATTATCGGGCGCATTGAGGGCTGCTTGCTTCCTTCCCGGATATCCAGTGCATGAACGGTAACTTCTTCAATCGGGAGCCGTGAAAGCACCGCGCAGCCGATGGAGGCTCCTTCATTAGTCGCAAAAATCGCCTGAGAGTAAAGTTTTTTGAAATCAAAAGTCCCGGAAAGCCTGTTCGCGATGTCCTGAATCTGCTCTTCTTTTTC
This sequence comes from Treponema sp., assembly GCF_017430385.1. Lineage (GTDB taxonomy): Bacteria > Spirochaetota > Spirochaetia > Treponematales > Treponemataceae > Treponema_D. Next base: position 6,204 of record NZ_JAFRNB010000004.1, on the reverse strand, counting down.
GAGTTCTTCCATTATAATGACATCCGCATCGGTTTCCTTTATGACGGAAGCAAGTTTGTCGAGACGCGCCTCGTACCTCTGCTGACTCCAGCCGCTTTTAGGACTCTTGTATTCAGCGTACTCGTTGCCGTCAAAATTTGCATCAAAAAATGTCTGCAAATTCCAATTCATGACTTTTATGCTTTCCTTTGCATTTTCTTTTGAATCATCCGAAAAAACGCCGGCGCAAGAAACAAAAGCCAAAAGGACTGCGGATAATGCCGCAATCTGTCCGTACCTGATTCCAGGTTTGTAAAAATTAAATCTTTTCATGTATATTAATAGCAAAAAAAAATCGATTTTTGGCAATGTAAATGCAAATTTTTTAAACTTTTTTCAAAAAAATCTTAAAACTGTTTTATAATAGTAATGTGAGGAGTTTTATGAAGCGAAGAATTCAACTGTCTGTCCTTTCAATAAAATTGCTGGCCACCGCGGTTTTGTTCGGCGTGCTTATGTTTATGGTCAACAGTTACATGAGTTACAATCAATTTAAAAAACAGGTTGAGACTCTTTACGGCGATATAACCAGGGAATTTGCCCAGACCGCTCTGGCTTATGTTGATACCGAGCGAATTTTTTACTGGCTTACTGACGGAAGCGATGGTTTTTGGGATTCCACGAACCAGAGGCTCAACGAACTTACCGAAACGGCGGAACTTGCCTACATTTATCTGACTGTCGTATCTGCTGATTACAAAAGCCGGACTTATGTTTTTGATACAGTGAACAGCCTGATTTTGAATGAGCCTTATGAGCTTGGCTATGTCGAGTCGCTTGAAAAAAAGACTCCTGATTACATCGAAAGCCTGCGTGACATAATTGAAAACGGTAATTCTAAAACTTATGTTTCCTACAAAAAAAGTGGCGGCCATGTCACGACGATGATTCCTGTCAAGGATTACACGGGTGCTACGCTTGCAATTATGAGCGTCGTCAAGCCGATGAATGAAGTCCGGGCTTACAAAGAAAATTATCTCCGCTCAACTCTGATTGCCGCTCTTGTGCTCACAGTTTCATTCATCCTACTGTACGCGCTTTCACTTGTCGCCGGCGTTGTCCGTCCTCTCATGATGATTATTGATGAAACTTCCCACTTTGCCAAGCATCATGGCGAGCTTTCGGGGCTTCTCAAAAAAATCAAGAATCGTGACGAGCTTGGCGTGCTTGCAAAATCGGTTGAAAAAATGAGCGTGGACATGAACCGCTATATCGCTGATTTGACTCATGCTACTGCCGAGAAGGAACGGCTTGGCGCGGAGCTTAATGTCGCCACCAAAATTCAGGCAGAAATGCTCCCGCGAGTGTTCCCGCCTTATGAAAATCATCCAGAAATTGAACTTTTTGCCTCGATGACACCTGCGAAGGAAGTCGGCGGTGATTTCTATGATTTCTTTATGATTGATGATGACCATTTCGCGCTTTCAGTGGCCGATGTTTCTGGAAAGGGGGTTCCTGCCGCACTTTTCATGGTTATCGCAAAGACCTTGCTAAAAGACGCTGCCTTCCGCTACAAGACTCCGGCGGAAATTTTTGAGCATGTGAACAATACTCTGTGCGAGGGAAATGAGTCCGGGCTTTTTGTCACCTGCTGGATGGGAATCCTTGAAATCAGCACTGGAAAGCTTACTTTTGCAAACGCAGGCCATACTTCGCCGGTTTTGTGCAAGGATGGAATTGTCAGCTATCTCCAGACAAAGCCTAATCTTATGCTTGCCGCAATGGAAGGAATCCCGTACAAGAACCACGAGATTACGATAAATTCTGGAGACAAACTTTTCGTTTACACTGATGGCGTGACGGAAGCTACTGATAAAAACAATAAGCTTTATGGGGAAGAACGGCTTCTTTCTGCCCTTAAAAAAGATGGAGTTCAGGAGCTTCACCCGAAAGAACTCCTGAGCTTTGTCAAAGATGATGTTGACAAATTTGTTGATGGAGCAGATCAGTTCGATGATATAACGATGCTTGGAATGATTTTCAAGAAAAATACAATGGAGGGAAAACAATGAAGGAACTCAAGATTACCGCCGACGACAAAAACATGGAATGTGTGAATGATTTCGTACATTCTTGCCTGCCGCCTGATTGCAGCCCCGGCATTCTGAACAAGATTGATTTGGCGATTGAGGAAATTTTTGTGAATATCGCGCATTATGCGTACAAGCCTGATGTCGGTGAAGCCTGGATTTCTACAACTTTCGTTGATAATGTTCTCACGGTGGTTTTTAGGGATAAAGGAAAAGAATTTAATCCGATTGCAAAAGAAGACCCGGATATTACGCTTGGTGCAGAAGAGCGCAATATCGGTGGCTTGGGAATCTTCCTGACCAAAAAATTCATGGACGGCGTAGATTACGAGTACAAGGATGGCCAGAATATTTTGACAATCAGAAAAAAAATTGTGTAGCGGGCGTTGCGGGCGGCGCTTGAGTCCGCAGAGAGGGTAGCGACCAACGAAGTGGGCGCGAAGGGGGAGACTTCCCCCTCTTATTATTCTATCGTTAAAATCCCGTCCATGCCTGTGGCTTCGAGAACCTGTCTGCAGAATTCGGACGGGTTTCGGAGAACCATTTTTCCGCCTGTCGGGAGCATGATTTTGTGAGCCAGAAGAATTACACGAAGGCCTGCGCTGGAAACATATTCGATACCGCTTAAATCAAGGTGAAGAATCTGCTTGGCCGGCTGCAATGATTTGAGTGCCATTTCGAGTTCCGGGGCTGTATTTGTGTCGAGGCGGCCTATAACAACCATTTCAATTCCGTCTGCGACTTTGCTTGTTTTAATATCCATTTTTTATTCTCCATTAATTTTAAATTTGTGCGCCAAGTTCTGACTGACAGACCCTGAATCCGAGGCTGCTGCTCTTGCCTGCCGGAGCACTTGCGCTTCTGAAAAAGACCGTGCATTGCTGATGGTCATCGAGCCAGCTTCCGCCGCGTTTTATGTGCATGTTGCCGATTTGAGGGCCGTGCGGATTTGTCTGCGGAGTGGCCGGGAAATCCTGAGCGAAGTAATCCCAGCACCATTCCATGACATTGCCGCTCATGTCGAAAAGGCCGAGCGAATTTGGCTCCTTTGTGCCGACGATGTGTGTTGTGATGTCGCTGTTTTCGCCGTACCATGCGACTTTGTTGATGTCCGAGCTGCCAGCGAACTGGAACGGATCGCATTGTTTGCCTCCGCGGGCTGCGAATTCCCATTCGGCCTCGGTTGGAAGACGGTAGCCGTTTGCCGAAAAGTTGCATGCGATTCTCTTCCAGACAGGACTGTTCGCATCAAAAGTGCGTAAATCCGTGACAGAACCGATGCTGTAGCATGGCGTGAGATTCTGCATAGTGCTCAAAATGTTGCAGTAAATGATAGCCTCGCACCAGTTGACCATTTCAACCGGCTTGTCATCGCCCTGCAATTTTGAAGGATTTGAACCCATGACATAAGAAAATTGCTTTTGTGTGACCGGCGTTTCGGACAGTTTGAAAGATGTGAGCGTGACCTGGTAATTTGCCGCGGCTCCGCCCATGAGGAACTGACCGCCCTCAACAGGAATCATTTTTGGAATGGCATTGTTTGCTGATTTTGAAGATTTGTCCACAAAAGGATTTTCGTCCGCTGATTTGACGACACGAACCGGCTTGCCGCATTGTGAACAAAATTTGTCGATTGCGCTGAGTGATGCACCACATTCCGGGCAAGATCGGCAGATTTTGACTGAACCGACCGGGAAACCACAGTTGGAGCAGAAATTTGCACCATCCGGAAGTTCTGTAGCACATTTTATGCAATTAATCATGCTTGCCTCCAAAAAACAACGCTTCTATTATAGCACGGATTGAAAAAAAGTATATAATTATTTTCATGAAGAAAATTCCGGCTCCATCAAAAAAACGACTTCTCACATTGTCACGGCTTTTGTCCCAGCAGGAAAAGCAGAAAATTACTTCGGTGGAACTCGCTGCGCTTACAGGGTGGGGCGAAGCTTCGATAAGGCGCGACATTTCCCTTCTAGAGCTGCACAATGGAGTGAGCAACGGCTACGATGTAAAAATCCTGCACGATGCGATTTGCGAGGCCTTTCAAGTTTCTTCTATTAATAATGAAAAACACAGGTGCTGCATCGTGGGGCTTGGAAAGCTGGGTGAGGCACTTCTGGAGTCCGCAGTTTTTAAGGGCAGCAATTTTGAGCTGGTCGCCGGCTTTGACACAAATTTCAATAAAATCGAAATCATGAAAAGTGAAATCCCGCTCTTTGCCACGCTCGATCTGGAAACAAAAATCCGCCAGCTAAAAATCGAATATGCCGTTCTTGCCGTGCCGGACGAAAAAGCACAGTTTATGGCGGACAGGCTGGTTTCCTACGGCATCAGGGGAATCGTAAATTACACGAACACAGTGCTTTCAGTGCCAAAAGATGTGCGGGTGGAGCATGTGAATACGGTGGTGGTTCTTATGGGTATGACGGTGGGATGTTAATTGGCGGCTACCTGCCATGCGGCAGGTCGGCTGTTCCGCCCTTCGCTCACGCTCATTGCCGCCCGCTTCGCGCCCGGCAACTACGGGGCTACATAGCCTAGCCGGGGGCTTCCCTCACCCCAGCTTGTTCACAAAAAAATCCATGCATTCCTGGGCTGGCTTGCCGGTGACGAGATATTCAACGAAAACTGTTGGCGGATTTCGGAGAGAAATTCTTTTAGAGAAAGCCGATGATGGCTGCTTTATCTTATTGAAATCTCCCTTCTTTCTTAATACTGTGAAAAATATCACAGTAAATTGCATAAAATTCTTGGTTACTGTTGACCTTGTTTCTTTTTATCAATACACTTTTATTATCAATTCTGTGAAAGATTTCACGATAAAAGTACAAAGGGGTACAGTATGGCTAGAGTCTACAATTTTAGTGCGGGTCCTTCTTGCTTGCCGGAAGAGGTTTTGAAAGAGTGTGCGGCAGAAATGCTTGATTATAACGGAACAGGTCAGTCCGTAATGGAAATGAGTCACCGCTCAAAGGCCTATGAGCCAATCATCGAAGATGCCGAGAAAATGGTCCGCAAACTCATGAACGTTCCTGAGAACTACAAGGTTCTTTTTGTTCAGGGTGGCGGTTCAACACAGTTCGCAATGGTCGCTCAGAACTTGGGAATCAAAAACAAAAAGGCCGCTTACATCGAGACTGGTGTTTGGGCAAAAAAAGCTGCCGCTGAGGCTAAAAAACTCGGAATCGCAGTTGACGTAATCGCTTCTTCAAAAGACAAGAACTATTCTTATATTCCAAAAGTTGAGAAAGTAACTGGCGACTACGACTATGTTTACATCTGTTTCAACAACACAATCATGGGAACTCACTACGAGTACATCCCAGAGACTGGCGACATTCCATTGGTTGCTGATATTTCTTCATGCGTTTTGAGTGAGCCACTTGATGTAACAAAATTCGGTTTGCTTTTCGCAGGTGCTCAGAAAAACCTGGCACCAGCTGGCGTTACTCTCGTAATCGTCCGCGAAGATTTGATTCCGGAGCCGGAGGCTTGCTTGCCGGGAACACCGACAATGCTCGCTTACAAAACACACGCTGACAACGGCTCAATGTACAATACACCACCATGCTACACAATCTACGTTTTGGACAAAGTTCTTCACTGGATTGAAAAGAACGGCGGTGCAGAAGGAATGCTCAAACGCAACCAGGAAAAGGCTGACTACCTTTACAACTACCTGGACAACAACGAGGGCAACTTCTACCATGCGACAACTGAGGTCGGAAGCCGTTCTTTGATGAATGTTCCTTTCCTCACAAAATACTCAACTGCAGAAACTGCTGCTGCCGGAAAGAAAGACGAAGCTGACCGCACAGACGCAGAAAAAGCAGCACTCGCAAAAGAAAAGGAAATCAACGACAAGTTCGTTAAAGAAGCAGCCGCGGCAGGCTTGGTAAACCTCAAAGGTCATCGCCTCGTTGGTGGTATGCGAGCTTCAATCTACAACGCAATGACTCTCGACGGAGTTAAAGCATTGGTTGAGTTCATGAAGAAATTCGCTGCAGCAAACAAATAAAAAAAATTCTCACAGAGGGCACAGAGTCCACAGAGAGATTTTTGATATACCGCGTTTTATATCTTAATCAAACTGTTTGAAAAAACGCGTGTTTGAGGTATAAAACTTCGTGTT
>NZ_JAFRNB010000022.1 GCF_017430385.1 Treponema sp. | reverse complement strand
GTGTCATGGAGTTATACAAATCTCGCATTTCCTTATCCATAAAATCCCCCTAATTGTTTTTCAGTGTAAACTGAGCATTTTTTGATTTTGTGAAAGATTGCTTGGTTTTTCATTGTAAACACCAATGGAAAACCATTAAAAAGTATAATGGTATTTCGTGTTGTTTGTCAATGTTATACCGTGCATATTAACAATAATGAAAGATGAAGAATATCAGGAACAAGTTAATTTTGTACTATCGAGGTTAAGGGAAGAACGCCAAAAAGCAGGTATGTCGCAGATAGAGCTTTCTTTCGCCGCAGGGCTTTCTCAAAACCAGGTGAACTGCATTGAATCGGGTAGAAATATTCCGAACCTCTGCACAATTATAAAACTTTGCGATGCTTTAAAAATCAGACCTGAAATTCTTTTTTCAACATCAAATGAAGAACGGGAAAAAGCTAGAAATGAGATTATTTCCCTGGTAAAGAAGTGGATTTAAAATATAAATGCCCATCCTTTTTTTCTGCGGACATTCAAACCATTCTGAAAATTGCGTTAGGCTATACTTCGGGCAAGCCCTCCGTTTAGCTAATTGGAAATTATTGACGTTACGCTCGCTTTGCTCGCGTTAGGCTATGGAGCGGTGCGAAGCAGTCTGCGCAAGCAGACCGGCCGTAGGCAAGCCGCGGAACAGCCGACCGCCACTTGTGGCGGGAACGCCCAATTTTTTATAAACAACACTTCCAGAAAATCTGCCTATTTTTCCAGAACTATTTCTTCTCCCATATCTAAAATCAGGCGGTTGGGTGCGCTAAAGGCTTCTGCCCGGTTTTTTACTTTTTCAATCTGATTGTGGTCAAAATGCCCGTGTGTCACCAGAATCAAGTCGGCGGTCGGCTCATACTGTTCATCCGTTCCGGCGTAAGGATCGATGTAAATGACTCTGCCTACTTCTGTGGTAATTCTTATGCTGGCCTGCCCCATATAAAGCAGGCGGGGAGCATTTTCTTTTTGAGCAAATGCTCCGCTATGAAGTGTAAGTGCAAAAGCAGTAAGAGCTAAAAGTTTACGCGTATGTTCCATTTGCCATCTCCTCGTGTTTTATTTGTGCGGTGGGATTGCCGGTTGAAATATCTGATTGCAGCTGCTTTTTCCAGATTCCCCGTAGGAAGAAGATGCTTAGGGCAAAAATGGCTGCCTCGGAAATTGGGAAGGACACCCATACCAGTGTTACGCTTTTTGTCTGAGCAAGAAGGGCGGCACTTCCAACCAGAGCAACTGCCTGAACTATGCTCACCACAAGAGCAAGCCTGCTTTGTCCTGTTGCCTGAAAGACTCCGCTTGCCATGATTGTGATGCCCGAAATGATGAGTGAAGTTCCGATGATTCTGAATGCATCGATTCCGATTGAAAGCATTTCGCCCGAAGCAGAAAAGAGGGAAAACAGGGCAGAAGGAATAAGCTCGTAAAGGGCTGTTCCCACCAGCATGATGACTGCGCTTGAAACGATGGCGATTTTAATAACCCGTCTGACTCTGTCATATTTTTTGGCGCCCATGTTGTAGGCAACAATTGAAATTATGGTGTTTCTGATTCCCCAGACAGGAAGAGCCACAAAGCTTCGAACTCTGTTATAGATGATGTATACGGCCGGGGCTGCAAGGGAAAGTGAAATGAGCACCTGGTTCATTCCAAAAATCAGGATGGAGTTGATTGAATAAGTGAGTGTTGTTGGAATTGCAATTGCCATAATGCTTTTGATTATCGAAAAATCAGGCAGGAAAGAACGTACAGAAATTTTGATATCTTGATTTTTTGTAAGATTCAAAATAAGACCTGTGCTTCCTGCTGCAACCTGGCCTATTACTGTTGCAATTGCGGCTCCCTTTATTCCCATTGCAGGAAGTCCAAGCCAGCCAAAAATCAGAATCGGGTCGAGGATTGTATTTGTGATTGCTCCTGTGAGTAATACTGCCATAGAATACTGGGTGCGGCCTGTGGCAGAAAGAAGGCGTTCGGTAAGAGACTGAAGCATAAGACCTAATGAAAAAATCATTACGATGGAAGTATATTCTTTTCCAAGCCTTATGATTTCTTCGTCCAAGGTTTGCAGGCGGAAAAAGGCTTCTGAAGCAAAAATACCGGCAAGGAGGAAAATCAGATAAAGAAGGGCTGTGAGTAAAAATCCCTGGCCGACAACTTTCTGAACTCCTTTTTTATCTTTTTCACCCAGCTTTTTTGAAAGAAGGGCATTAACACCGATTGCAAGGCCAAAAGAAAATTCTACCATAAGGGAAGATGCGGGCGCACCAAGAGAAATTGCCGTAAGGGCTGCATTGCCAAGCCTGCCCACAAAGATTGAATCTACAAGGTTATAAAGCGAAGAAAACAGTACGGAAAAAATCATGGGCATTGCCATTTTAAAAAGAAGTTTTCCTTCGCTCATGCTACCCATGATATTTTCTTTTTCCAGTGTTTTTTCCATTGAAGGCTCCTGTGCACTTGCAAAATAATGGGCAAGTGTCTTATAATTTTACATAAAGAGCATAGCATGAATTTCCGCCAGCTCAATGGGCAGAATGTGGCGAAGTGTGAGATATGCGACAGATTCTGGGAGAATGCCTAGGAAATACATGAAAAAGAAAAGAGAGGAACTTGCCGCCGTCGCTGCGGAGACGGGCATCGACAGTAAGCGGTTCTTGGCGGAATTCAGCGGCGGGCGGGGAAGTCGTACCGAACGGCGTTTTTCTTCCTCTCACCGCGTCCTGTGCAGCAGAGCCACGGCAAGAGCCGCCGTCACGAATTCTGCAAGCGGCAGCGCGACCCATACGCCGACAATCCCTGCGAGTGGCGGCAGGGAAAAACTCTCCGAGCGCGCAGAACGCGATTCCCATGATGGCGACAGTAAGAAGCCCCATGCGGAAGAAACTGCGGTTACGCCCGGCGTTTCCCGCACCGTGATTCGCGGAGACAAGCGGTTGTATTGCCTGACCGACTCCGCCGAACAGCGCCTGAAAGAGCGACATGACCGTCGCGACAACGCCGTACACGCCAAGCTCCGTCGTCCCGCCGTAGCGCATAATCTGATTGTTCATCAGGACGGGGAGAATGACCGTCCCCAGATCAAGCACGCTCGCTCCTGTCCCTGCCGAAATGATGCGGGAAAACCACCTCCCCGCGCCGTGCGGACGGACAATGCGGAGCGTGCAGCGTTTCAGGAAAAAGTGGCTTGACATCACGAGCGTCTGCACCGATGTCCCGACCACCGTTGCGACTGCCTGCGCTGAAATTGTTGGCGTAAATCGCAACACGGTGAACAGCTGGTACAACGATTTCCGCCATAAAATAATGCTTCAAGTCCTTGCGGAAACAAGGACAGAGAGCGGGGAATTTGAGGTTGATGAATCTTATTTTGGCGCTCATCGGGTCCGTGGAAAACGGGGGCGCGGAGCGGCAGGTAAAACTCCGGTTTTTGGTCTTCTAAAACGAGGCGGGAAAGTCATCGTCCGGATTGTCCCTGACTGCTCAAAAGAGAGCTTAATGCCTATAATACTCTTGCCTTGTGCTTGAAGGCTCGACGATTCATTCTGACGGCTGGAAGGCTTATGACGGCTTGATTCTCAACGGCTACGACCACTACCGGGTTTTCCATAGTGAAAACGAATTCGCAAGAGGGAAATGCCATGTGAACGGAATCGAGAACGTGCAAACTTTGTTTGCGTGGAGCTTCGCCAAATTCAACGGTTGTGATTCCGACAAATTTGTGATACATTTGATGGAGTGCGAGTGGCGATACAACCACCGCAACGATGATTTATACAAGTAGCTGACTAAAATTCTGAAAAGATACTAGTCAAGAGCCATTGCTTTGAAGCTATGCTAGCAATACAGTGTTGCCTCAAAAACTGAAGTTTTTAGAGGCTCTCACTTTTTACTAAAGGAGGAAAAAATGAAGAAACTGAAAGCTTTTAGCACAATTTTGATATTTGCTTTTGGATTTTTTGTCGTTGGCTGTGAAAGTACAAAAAACTACGGTTACAAGGGAAAACATCCTGATTACCTTGTGTTGGTAAACAAGATGCACCCCATAAGTGTGGATTATGCAAAAAGCCTTGACCTTGTGACGGTGGATACCGTTTATGATGACGAAACTGCCGAAATCGAGAAAGCTACTTACGGAGCATACCTTTCGTTGCAATCTGCTCTTGAAAAACAGGGAATTGAAATTGGTATTGACTCGGCGTATCGTAGCGTGGAATATCAGGAGCGAATAATGCTCGATTTTACTGAAAAATACGGTGAAGAGTATGCCCGCAACACCGTGGCGGTTCCAGGAACGAGTGAGCATCATACAGGGCTTGCAATTGACATAGTGCCAAAGGTTAACGGAGAATGGAAGTGGGAGAATGAGGATATGATGCAGCTTCCTGAGCTTTTCTCTAGAATTCACAAGGAACTCCCAAAACACGGCTTTATCCTTAGGCTCTTAAAAGGCAAAGAAAAAATTACGGGGTATTCCTATGAACCGTGGCACATTCGTTATGTGGGGAGTGTAGAAGTTGCACAGGAAATTACCGATTCAGGACTTGTGCTTGAAGAGTATCTGGAGGAATTCAAATGAAAAAATCTATTATTTTTGCCACTGTTATAGCAATTGCTTTTTCGGTACTTTACGTATCATGTAAACAAAGTGATGTCGCACCGAAAGGCTTTGTCTATCTTGCAGAAGCTGTTCCCGATGCGATTCTTGAAATCCGCTACTATTCCACCTACAACTTTGTTGGAGATCGCATTAACGGCTATGAAAAGCCTGTTGCACTTCTTACCACCGAAGCGGCAGAGGCTTTGAAAGCTGTGAGCGATGATGTAAAGGCTCAAGGCTACCGCCTCAAAATCTACGATGCATATCGACCTCAGCGAGCAGTAACGCATTTTATAAATTGGGCTAAAGATACTTCGGACACTAGGATGAAACAGTATTTCTATCCGAACCTTGATAAATCAGTGTTGTTTACTCAGGGCTACATTGCAGAAAAATCGGGGCACAGTCGTGGGAGTACGGTGGATTTGACATTGTTCGATATGGAGAGTGAAAAAGAGATTGATATGGGTGGCACTTTCGACTGGTTCGGAATTGAAAGCCATCCCGACTACATGCAAATTTCCGAGGAACAGTATGCAAACCGCATGATTCTTCGAGAAGCTATGCTCCGCCACGGTTTCAAGCCTCTCGAAGAGGAATGGTGGCACTTTACCCTCAAAGACGAGCCGTATCCCGACACTTACTTTGACTATCCTGTAAAATAGAAAAAACATAAGGAGAAATTTTCATGGAAACAACGAAGAAAACATTTCGTTTTGCAATGTTAGTTTTACTCGCACCATTTGCATCATTTATTTTTGTTTCCTGTGCAAGCACTCCTCGCACAGGAAAAGGTGCGCTCTCACTTTGGAATGATGACGCGCCTGCAAAGAAGGCTCTCTTTTCTTATGTGTCTGCTGTCACCACCAGGAACTCTCCTGACTTTATCCCTGTTGAGCGCAGAATTGCTACGTTTGACCTTGACGGAACTCTTTTTTGCGAGACAAATCCCACTTACTTTGATTTCCAGCTCTTTATTCATCGCGTGCTTGACGATCCAAATTACACACCTTCGCAGGAGCAGCGTGCACTGGCTGAGGATTTCCGAAGGACGGGAAGAGTGCCTCCGTTAGGAGCGGAATATGAGCGGATGCTTGCAAGTGTGTACAAAGGCTTTACACTCAAAGAATTTGATTCCTATGTGCGCTCATTCATGCAGACTGATCAGCCTGGCTACAAGAATCTCAAGCGGGCGGACGCTTTCTATAAGCCGATGGTGGAAGTTGTGAACTATCTTGTGCAGAACGGATTCACTGTGTATGTTTCCAGTGGAACGAACCGCCTTATCCTTCGAGCCTTAGTATGCGATGCCCTTGGACTGCCGCCAAAGCAGGTTATAGGCTCCGATAATGTGCTTGTTGCTATGAATCAGGATGGAAAGGATGGGTTGGATTATACTTTCAGTAAAGATGACGCCGTTTTGCTTGGCGGTGTGAATATTATCAAGAACTTGCAGATGAACAAGGTTTCCACAATTGTAAAGGAAATCGGTTATCAACCGGTTCTTGCTTTCGGAAACAGCCTTACAGATGCTAGCATGGTGAACTACACCATTCACAACAACGAATACAAGTCGCTTGGCTTTATGCTCTGTTGCGACGACATTGAGCGTGAGTACGGCAATATAACCAAAGCCGACAAGATGCGATCGGACTGTGCTGCAAACGGATGGATCCCCATCTCCATGAAAAATGACTGGAAGACCATTTATGGCATCGGCATCGAAAAAAAATGAAAAATCCCTGATACTGTGATATAATTTCAAAGAACTTCGAAAAAATATCATTTGTAAGGAGCAGATTCTTTTATGGAAGAATCAATAAAAATCCGCGGATTTCATTCCATGCGGATAAGGATTTCCGTCCTCATTATTCTGGCTGCACTCATTCTTACAGTGGCAATTTCATTTGTTGCCCTAAGTCTTTTTACCCGGCACACTCGGGAAAGACATCTGGATATTGCAAAAGGGGTTGCGGTCATTGCCCAAAAGATAATTGACGCTGATTCTGTTGAGCGTTATAAAGCAGAAGGACGGACTGCATCAGGATACGAGGAAACTTTAAGCCGGTTAAATAATCTTCAAAAAAATGTTCCGGATATTTAATATCTTTATGTGTACCAAATTCGGGAAGACGGCTGCCATGTAATTTTTGACACTGATGAAGGAAGCGGTGATTATGCCGTTGATGCGCTGATTGAATTTGATCCGACTTTTTTGCCTTATGTTCCTGATTTGCTTGAGGGAAAACAAATTCCGGCACTTGAGTCAAATGATTCTTACGGATGGCTTTTGACGCACTATCATCCGGTTTTTGACTCAAACGGAAAATGCGTCTGCTATGTTGGCGTTGATATTTCCATGGTGCTTCTTCGAACATACAGACTGAAATTTCTTTTTAGGACAATCATTCTTTCGCTTGTTGCGGTCATTTTGGTTGTGGGACTGGGACTTTGGATTTCGACAAAATTTCTTGTTAATCCGATAAACGGTATTTCACGCCATGCAATTGATTTTATTGGAAAAAACGGAAATGCTGACGGCATGAATACCTGTGTTTCTGCAATAAAAAATCTCGACATCCGCACTGGCGATGAAGTTGAAAATTTGTATGCCTCCTTTTTGAAAATGACAGAAAATACAGTTCAAAATATTATTGACATAAACAAGATGCAGGAAGAGCTCATTCAGATAATGCAGAAATATAACGAGGAACTTGAAAAAAATGTTGAAGAGCGGACTTATTAGCTGAAGCTGGAAAAAGAAAAGTCAGAAAATCTGCTTTTAAATATTTTGCCAAAAGAAGTTTCTGTCGAGCTTACAGAGCATCCGGGAAAAACGATTGCCCAGGATTTTCCGAATGTTACGGTTCTTTTTACTGATATAGTCGGATTTACAAAAATCAGCGGATATATGACGGCTGATGAAGTTGTAAACATGCTCAATAAAATGGTTTCGCTTTTTTACGAAAGGGCCAGACGCGAAGGAATTGAAAAAATCAAAACAATTGGGGATGCATACATGGCAGCCGCTGGACTTACAAAAGATTATGACAACGGCGGGGCTGTAAAAATGATTGATTTTGCACGGGGGCTTTTAGATGATATAAATTCATTTAATAAGGATTCTGCTGTAAAAATCCAGATACGGCTGGGAATAAATACCGGAAATCTTGTTGCTGGAGTAATTGGCAAGACAAAATTCATTTACGATATTTGGGGCGACACAGTAAATGTTGCAAGCCGCATGGAAAGCACTGGCGAACCGATGAAAATCCATGTGAGCGAAGAAACTTATGAGCAGACAAAAGAAAAATTCGCTTATGGAAATTCCATTGACATTGAAGTAAAAGGCAAGGGGCTTATGAAAACATATTTTTTGTAAAGGCTGCCGGATTTAAAAATGATATTTAAAGCCGCTTCATCAGGAAGTGTGGGTGCTTCAGGCCGCTTTCCTGCCGGGAAGCTCGATGGGTATATCCGAGCATCTCAGCATAATCAAGTCAAGCACATTCTGAACATTGCTGAACCCGAACGCCATCCTGATTGTAAGTTTGATCTTGTTGTTCACGGCCCCGACCCTTGCGTTCGACAGCTTGTATTTCGCCGTGTTCAATATAGCCTGATAGTGACGGCGGATTTTTTGTTGCAGCTCATATATCGCCGGGATTCTCGAATGCGATGCCCACCAGAGCCATTTCCTGAGGGCTGATTCCATATCCTCTATGTC
>NZ_JAFRNB010000021.1 GCF_017430385.1 Treponema sp. | reverse complement strand
TTTGAACATCAAAAAACTGGGTAGGAGACGAAATAATATGCAGTGGTTTAAAGTACCGTCAAAAATCTTCTTTGAGCGTGACTCAATCGAATATATCCATCAGATGAAGGGCGTTCACAAAGTTATCATCGTAACAGACCGCTCTATGGTTGAGCTTGGCTTCGTTGACAAAATCACTGACCAGCTCAAGCTCCGCCGCGATCCTGTTCAGTACCAGCTCTTCTGCGATGTTGAGCCGGATCCATCAATCCAGACTGTACGCGAAGGCGTTGAGCTTATGCGCACATTCGCTCCAGATACAATCATCGCTCTTGGTGGTGGTTCTTCTATGGACTGTGCTAAAGGTATGTGGCTCTTCTACGAGTACCCGGAAGTTGACTTCAACGACCTCAAACAGAAGTTCATGGATATCCGTAAGCGTGCATTCCGCTACCCAGACTTGGGCAAAAAAGCTCAGCTTGTTTGTATCCCAACTACATCAGGGACCGGTTCAGAGGTTACTCCGTTCGCTGTTATCACAGACAAAACAGAGCACAAGAAATATCCTCTCGCTGACTACTCACTCACACCAACAATCGCTATCGTTGACCCAACATTCACTTATGGCTTGCCAAAGAAGATCGTTGCCGACACAGGTATGGATGTTCTTACACACGCAACAGAAGCTTATGTTTCAACAATGGCTAACGACTACACAGACGGTCTCTGTATTCAGGCTATCAAGATGGTATTCCAGTACCTCGAACGCTCTTACAACAACGGCGGTGCCGACACAGAAGCTCGCGAGAAGATGCACAACGCTTCTTGTCTCGCAGGTATGGCATTCGCAAACGCATTCTTGGGTATGAACCACTCTATGGCTCACAAGATTGGTGGTGAGTTCCATGTTCCACACGGACGCGCTAACGCAATCCTCTTGCCATTCACAATCCGTTACAATGGAACACAGCCAGACAAGATCTCAACATGGCCGAAGTACAACTACTTCAAGGCTGCTGAGCGATACTGCGAACTCGCTCGTATGCTCGGTCTTCCTGCAAAAACAATTGAAGAGGGCGTAGAGTCTTATGCTAAGGCTTGTGGTGAGCTCGGTATGCGCTTGGGCATCGTCATGAACTTCAAGGGACAGGGCTTGGATGAAAAAGAGTATCTCGCTAACGTTGAGAAACTCGCTTACCTCGCTTACGAGGATCAGTGTTCTCCAGTTAACCCACGCGTTCCACTCGTTGAGGACATGAAGAAGATCCTTACAGACGCTTACTACACTGAGGAATTTGTGGATAAACAGTAAACTGTTTTTCTTACAAGAACGGCCTTGCCGTTCTTGGTCACAAAGGAGTAGACTCCTTTGCTTACAAGAATCGCTTTGCGATTCTCGGTCGAGAAACAGTAAAACAAACTCTGATTAGGGAAACTCCGTTGCTCGTAAGGGTGGCGGAGTTTTTTGTTTGTGTTGAAAACTTTACTGTGCGAGGCTGTTTGAAGAAAGTTTGAGCATATCTTCTGAAATAGTTTTTAAGTCGCTTTGGAATTGTTCCCAAGTCGGTTTTGCTATCCATTTGATTTTTTCAAAGGCTGATTTTGGTGTTCCCTCGATTATTTGGGAAACGGTGTCCGGCTCCAAGCCCAATTCTTTTTGACTGACTTCTTCAAAAATTTCTGACCAGTTGAATTTTTCATGCAGGCAGATTTCCCGAATATCTACCATATCTTTTCCCGCAAAGCGAACGGATGCCGAAATCTTGTTTGAAAGAATGTTTCTAACCGAATCCGTTCTGTGAAAAAAATCCGTTTCTTGAATCTCTCCGAAATGTGCGGCTACATCATTTACAAAATCAATTTTCAGTCCCATCGGAAAATCCTTATGATGAATCTTCATCGTATAGAATCCAGCAGTTTTGTAAAACTCCGTGTCTGTATCCCATATGTAGCCAGAATCCGACAATGCTGAAATAACGCAATCTGTGTATTTTGAGAAATCCGAATCTTTGTTGACGAAAAAATCAAGGTCGTCTGAATATCTATGCTTGTAGTAGCCCCTGCTCAGGGCGGTTCCACCGGTCAGATAAAAAGGTGTGCCTGATGTTTTCACAATATTCAGAACCCCATTCTGGAGCGTGTACAGTTTTTTTTCGTAATAATCCGAATATGAAGTCGTATTTTTGTCTGAACTCATTATTTCTCAATCCCCTTCTGACATTTTCGGTGTAAAGTTTGCAACATTCGTCTATACCATTCCAAAGCGGAACAAGGTTGTGCCACGCGACACGCTCCAAAGAGCGGAGAAAAAGCATTTCCCGTGTAAGGCCGCCAACTTCTGCCCTCTCACCAAGAATGAGATTTTGAAGTTCTTCCTTGCTGATGTCCATATCCCAGTTGAGAGTTTCTAAAATCTGATTGCGTTTTTCTGAAGTCATGGTTTTATTTTAGCATAGTTTTGTTGTTTTGTAAAAAAACTTTTTGGATTTCCTTTCCTTGTAAAAACTTCACAAATGCTATAAACTTCTTCTAATGAACAATTTTTGCGCAAAAAACACGAATTTCTCTCGTAAGCTCTTGACACGCCCGCCCCGCGCGGAAAATCATTGTTCATTGTTCATTGTTCATTGTTCATTTGGGCGAAGTCTGCCCGTAAGTCTGTAATTCCATTCACATCACATACAAAAATTCTCACACAAAGCCGCCAAGTGGTGTTTCCGAAACAGGGAATGCTTTTTGGCGGCGTTGCGATTTTAAATTTGCTTGGAACAAATCAGAAGGAGTTTGAAAAATGAAAAAACTGACAGCGGTTTTCTTTTGCTTTATGGCGACAGGTTTCTTGGTTGCGGGGGAATCTTCTGCTCAAGTGCCGGGGCAGTTTGTGAGTTCGCAACTTGGTGCATTTATCGCCCTGATTGCGATAACGATTTCGATTGCACTTGCAGTTCCTGTGTTTATCACAAAGATAACTGTTAGCGATTTGGTAAAAAAAGAACTTGAAAAAGAGAAAAAGAACAACAGCCGAAAGTTCGACGCTGACTTATTCCGTACCGATGCCCATCTTTCCCGAATGATAGGATTCTTGCTTATGGACAAACAATATTATGCTTGGGCTATTGGCTGGGGATTTCGTGCACTTAAACGATATAAAGGAATTTCGGGGGATTATCAGAAAATTTACCGTGAATTTCACGAAATGACTTTGCATAACATTATAAGACGAAGCATAGACAACTTGCAAAATGACCGTTCTTCTGAAATTGCTTATGGAGCTGATGAAGATGTCGTTTTTCGTACTAAAATTCGTGCGATAAAAGATTTCGTTGATTTTGAATATGAAATTTATATCTTGGATAAAGAACAGATTTATTCACAAGAAATTTGCAAATATTTTGCAGATGATTTGAAAGCAATTCATAGAGGAATGATTGATTTGTGGTCAGAATTGACGGATGGCAAAAGAGACACGATTGTCGAGAAAATACTTTTGCAGTCGAGTCACAAAGACAAATCAAATGAACTGGATTCATTTATCCAGAAAGAATATATACAGGAGACCTCAAAATGAAAAAACTTACAACAATTCTGTTCGCTCTTGTAGCAACAATGGCAGTGTGCGTTGCGCAATCCGAACCAAAAAAGATGGCGGTTGCCACTTTTGATATAACTGGAAATGCTGTAAACAAAGACGAGGCGGACGGAATTACCGAACTGTACATCGCGGAGCTTGTCAGCACAGGGAAAGTAAGCGTTGTGGACAGGGCGAACTTTGATAAACTTATCAAAGAAATGAAGTTTCAATCGGGCGATTGGTCAGACAAAGAAAAAACCGTTGAGCTTGGGAATGCCGCGAATGCACAACTTATCGCACGCGGACAGATAATAAAACTGGGAAGTAAACTGTATCTTTCCGCGATGGTAATTGATGTAAAGACTGCGATTGTTTTGTCAAGTGCGAAAAAACAATTTAACGGGCTTGATGATGTCTTTGATTTGCTGCCACAATTTTCAAAAGATGTTGTGGAAAGTTTGAGTTTGAAAATCGGGGATATTGGACCTGGTGGAGGAACAGTTTTTTATATTGAAGGGAGCAAAGCATACGAGTGCAGTGAGATACTTGGTTCAGCAACATGGAGTTCAGCATTTGATTTGTGCAAAAATTTTCACGGCGGAGGATATGATGACTGGTATTTGCCAAGTAAAGATGAACTTAATGCAATTTATGTAAATCTTCGCAAGACAGGAAAAATTTCAGGTAACGATTGGTACTGGTCGTCGTCTCCCTACGATTCTAATTACGCGTGGGCACAGCGTTTCAGCGACGGCTATCAGGACGGCTACACTAAGTATAGTACAAGTTGTGTGCGAGCGGTTCGGGCTTTTAGCAATTAAACTATTCAACTATTTAAACTTTTTCCGCAGTTAGGCGGTCGCAAAATTTTTGAAGTATGGCGTTGTACTATGATTTGCCGGTGTTCAAGGACACCTATGCGCTCACGCTGCGAATTTTCGAGCTTACGCAGAACTTTTCCCGTGAGTATAAATTTACGCTCGGTCAGGACATGAAGCGCGACTGCATTCAGTTGGTGCGGAGCATTTACCGCGCGAACAAATGCAAAGACAAGCAGCACTATCTTGAGTGTTTTCTTGATAATTTTGAGGTCCTGAAACTTGAGGTGCGGCTCTGTACGGATTTGCACCTCATCACGGTGAAGCAGCAGGCGGATTTATCCGCCCGTATGGACACCATCGGAAAGCAGATTACCGGCTGGCGGAATGCGAGCCGTGTCTGATAGATGCCGCCTTGTGCGGTTTCTATGCCAGAATCTTTTGTGCCACGGTGCAAGAGAGCGAGCAAGGTTTTTGTGTAAAAGCGGTCGGCAGCCGGCAATGTTGCCTGTAAGAGCCTTTTGTCGGAGTTCAGCTGTGTGCGCCGTTCGGCGTATGCAATAAAAAGTCGATTCTTTGCGACACAGTTGCTGATTTTTCTGGTCGTCGTCTCCCAACAATAATAATAACGCGTGGGCACAGCGTTTCAGCGACGGCAATCAGAACAACAACAATAAGAATAATACAAATTGTGTGCGAGCGGTTCGGGGTTTTACACAAAAACCATTTTTATGGGAGCAGATATGGCTGTTGTATATGATGTGCCGTTGGAAGATGTGTTTGCAGCATATTATGAATGTAGAAAGCACAAGCGAAACAAAAGTGGCGCGTTGCAGTTCGAAGTGGATTTGGAAAGCAATCTCATTCAGTTGTGGCAGGACTTGCGGGCTAGTCAGTATGAGTTGGAGCCATCTTCCGTGTTCATCGTGGAAAAACCTAAGCCACGGGAGGTGTTTGCGGCTTCTTTCCGCGACAGAATTGTACATCATCTTTTGCTGATGTATTTGAATCCGCTGTTTGAGCGCTATTTTATCTATGACAGCTATTCGTGCAGAACGGGCAAAGGAACGCATTTCGGCATTACCCGTGTGCAGCATTTTATCCGCTCTTGCTCGCAGAACGGAAAACGCAGGTGCTGGATTCTAAAAATCGACATACAAAGTTTTTTCATGAGCATAAGCAAGGCAATTTTGTACCGCCGACTGTGTGATTTTATCGAAGCACGATATACGGCGGAAAACAAGGCGTTTGTCCTGTATCTGTGCAAGAAAATCATCTTCAATAATCCTACTGAAAAGTGCATTTTCAAAAGTCCTACGGAAAAATGGAAACTGATTCCGAAAGAAAAAAGCCTGTTTTTCACAAAAGATGGTTATGGACTGCCAATCGGAAATTTTACGAGCCAAGTTTTTGCGAATTTTTATCTTTCGCCGTTTGACCATTTCGTAAAGCATGAGTGTGGCGTTCGTTATTATGGTCGCTATGTCGATGACTGCGTGATTGTTGGCGAATCGCATTCTTTTTTGAAACGGGTCGTTCCCAAAATGCAGAATTTTTTAGAATCAGAATCAGAATTGCATGTGCATCCCAAGAAATTGTATCTCCAGCTGTATCATAAGGGCGTTCGTTTTTTGGGAGTTTTCGTGAAGCCTTCGTATTGTGTTTCAAATCCGCGCACATTCCGTAATTTTGAACAGAGCATTAAGAAATTCAACACGATTGCGGAGAACCATAAGCCTACAAAAGAGGAAAGGACTTCTCTTATTTCTTCAGTCAATTCCTATCTTGGCATTCTGCGACATTACAAAAGCTATCATCTGAGAAATTCTGTTCTTACAGAAAAACTTTCGCCGATGTGGTTACGGCAGGTCGCCATATTCGGAAAGGCGGAAAAACTCAGCGTGCGTGGAAAACGATGATTATACTTGCATTGAAATCATACCTGTAGTGGTGTGATAAAAAATATATTCTAAGGAGAACCAAAAATGAAAAAACTGATTTCTTTCGCATTTGCCGCCCTGCTTGCAGTGGGTGCGTTCGCCCAGACTGTCGCGGTGCTCGGCTTTGAGTCGGACAATTTCTGCATCGAGGAGCGTACTGGCACGATGAGCGACTTGCTCACGGACGAACTGGTAGGCTTACCGCACATCACGGTGGTGGAGCGCAAGCACATCGACAAGGTGACGGGCGAGATGAAGTTTCAGGCAAAGCCCTACACAGACCCCGCCACGGCAAAGTCGCTCGGAAAGATGGTCGGCGCGGACTGCGTGATTGTGGGGAGCGCGGATGTGTTTGCGGGAACGCTCACGGTGACGGCGCGGACAATCGAAGTGGAAACGGCAAAAATCCTCTATTCGACCAAGATGACCTGCGACACATGGAGCGAATTCAACCGCAAGTTGCCCGACTTCGCGCGGAATCTCGTGTCGGTGATTCCAGTTCCAGAACGGTTCACGGGAACTTGGACGGGCACGGTGCAGACTGATTCCTACACTGACGAGTACGAAATCACTTTTGAAAAGAAGGGCAAATGCACGGTGCGCGTCACCCCAGACGGAAACTTCGGCTCTCCGCTCACGGCAAAAGGCACTTGGAGCGATTCGGACGACATTCTTCACATCAACGCTCGCTTCAAGACCGACATCGCGCGTCTCAAAACCATGAACTGGGCGGCGGTCTACGCTCTGGGGGACGACGGTGAAAGTTTTTCGATGAATATTCGTGGAGAAGGCGACAAATTGGTGCGCGTCGTGTTTGCCAAAACGGAGTGAGAGGTCTTCCTTGCGTGGCTTTCATGTGCTAGGGTATGGAGCACCGCCGAAGGCGTTCCGAAGCGTAGCGAAGGAATGAGCGTAAGCGAAGTGCGGAACACCCGACCCGCCGAAGGCGGGTAGCACTCAGATAAAAAAGAGAAGATGCACAACGCTTCATGTCTCGCAGGTATGGCATTCGCAAATGCATTCCTCAGTATGAACCACTCTATGGCTCACAAGATTGGTGGTGAGTTCCATGTTCCACACGGACGTGCAAACGCTATCCTCTTGCCATTCACAATCCGTTACAATGGAACACAGCCAGACAAGATCTCAACATGGCCAAAATACAACTACTTCAAGGCTGCTGAGCGATACTGCGAATTGGCTCGTATGCTCGGTCTCCCAGCTAAAACAATTGAAGAAGGCGTAGAGTCTTACGCTAAGGCTTGTGGTGAGCTTGGTAAACGACTTGGAATCGTCATGAACTTCAAGGGACAGGGCTTGGACGAGAAAGACTACCTCGCAAATGTCGAGAAGCTTGCTTATCTCGCTTACGAGGATCAGTGTTCTCCAGTTAACCCACGCGTTCCACTTGTTGAGGACATGAAAAAGATTCTTACAGACGCTTACTACACGGAAGAGTTTGTCGCAAAGAACTAAAGCTTTTTGCTTACGAGAATTGCGATGCAATTCTCGGTCGCTAAAAACTAATTGCTGACTAGCATTTAACTTAACTCCGTCACTTGTTTGTGGCGGAGTTTTTTTGTTTGATTTAGGTGACGAAATTGTATAGAATGTGGCAATGAGCAAGTTGAAAGTATATCTTGATACATCGGTTATAAGTTATTTGGAACAAGTTGATGCTCCCGAACAAATGAAAGTGACATGTGAGGTTTGGGAGACTTTTAAGAAAGGAGACTATGACATTTTTATTTCTGATGTTGTAATCAGGGAGCTTGCAAACTGTTCTGATGAAGAAAAAAGGAAAAGATTACTTTCGCATTTAACGGAAATAGAATATAATGTAGTTAATGTGACGAAAGAAACTGTCGTATTGGCAGAGCAAATCATCGATTTTGGCATATTGAAAAAGCGGAGCTTTGATGATTGTCAGCATATTGCTGCGGCTATTGTTAATGATTGTGATTTCATAATTTCATGGAATTTCAAGCATATCGTCAATGTTAAAACCATAAACGGAATAAAGATTTTAACAACTAATAAAGGCTATAAAGACATAGCAATTTATCCACCGAATGCATTTCTGATAGAGGAGGAAAATGATGAAAATGACTGAATTGAAAAAGCCTGTGCTTTCTCCGCGTTTTGATGTTGACGATATTCAGAAACTAAGGGAATACAATTCGTTGCGGCATATCAGAATGACTCCAGAAGAAATAATTGCGGAGACAAGAGCTGCTACCGCAGAAATAATCGAGCAACTTTTAAAAAGTGGTCATGCTAGAGTGATAAAAGCGTGAGTTTTATTCAGGTAGAATTCTAATTTTTTACAGTTTCCTCTTGAAATTAAGGAAGTGCTGATTAACACTTGAAGCGATTAATCAGCACTTCCCGTCAAATTGTCCGCAACTTGTTATGTTGCGGACAATTAGCAACATTCAAGGTTAACACTGAAAAATCCGCAATCGGATTTATTCAGTGTTTCCTTAACAATTTCCCATATTCTCTAAGAACTGAATCAACGAATCCTGCTGTTTTTCTGATAGACGATTGAAATGATGAATAAGATTCATTTGTTTTTCGGTCAGGACTGTCTGTGTTCCATTCTCGTCAAAAAAGAATTGTGCAAGTGAAATATTGAATGCAGAACAAATTTTCTCAAGTGATGGAATTGTGGGCAGTGTTTTTGTTCTGAACCATGCAGAAATTGTTGATTGCGTAAGCCCTGATTTTTCTGATAACTGATATTCTGACCAATTTCTTTCAAGCCGAAGCGAGCGAATTCTTTCTAAAACATCCATATCTACAATATTTTTACTTCATTTTTTCGTTGCAAAATAATACGGATATATGTATAATTGGTTCGGATTTATGTAATATTTTAGTTCAGAAATGTGTAAAAAGGAGACTTCAAAATGAAAAAACTGCATTTGTCTTTTAGATTTATAAAAACCGTCCTTTTCATGTTCATTTGTCCAATTTTGCTGCTGTCTTGCGGCAGTAAAGATGATTCTTCCGATGATTATGTTGCCCCACAACCTACACCAACAAAACCACAAGATCCAGCTCCCGCAAATGGTGGCGATACAACAAATCCAACAAATGGTGGGGATAATGCAAACCCCGTGACTCCTGTAACGCCTGCTGAAACAAATACGACGAATACCGAAAATGGTATCGAAGTTGATTCCGTTACGGGAACAAAATATTATATCACATTGACAACAAACGAAGTGAAAAACAGCAAAATCTCCGAAAATAATGCAACTCTTCCTTCTTCTGGAAATCCTGGCGCAACAATTAAAACGGATGGAACGATTGCTTTGAATACAGATGCGGATGTCATGAAAAATGCGGTTTCCGCAAACATTACAACCTCACTTTACAAGGATGAGACAACCGTAACAAAGAAATATTATACCGATGAAAATCGTTCAATCCCAGCAAGTGAAAAGCAAGATGATGTTACGAAAACAACAACTTATCATGCCGAAGTTGTT
Organism: Treponema sp.; assembly: GCF_017430385.1. Classification (GTDB taxonomy): domain Bacteria; phylum Spirochaetota; class Spirochaetia; order Treponematales; family Treponemataceae; genus Treponema_D. Next base: position 27,130 of record NZ_JAFRNB010000021.1, on the reverse strand, counting down.
GTTTCCGACCAAGATTTAAAGATAATGATAAAATCTCAAAATTATCCAACAACAAAAACCGTTGATGTAAAGCAATATTTTGATGCGAAAACACAATTGGATGCTGTCGTAAATATGGCCACTGTTAATTTCGACGAAAATCCCGAAGATACTTTCAAAAAACGCGCTGTCGATTTGGTAAAAGAATATGCAGAATCTGAGGGTATAACAGATTTGGCTAACGATAAAATCACATTTACCGGAATTACTTCCGTAACCCCAAGATATGGTTATGATTACGAAAGCGACCTTGCAGGTACAACATTTAACGTCAAAATGTCGGATGTTGAAACAATAAATACATCTGAAACATCAAAAGATTTAATTTCTAACGTATCTTCTTATGTGTATACACTAGATGACACACCAATAAAATCTGTAAAATTTTCTGATGATATAAAATATGTAAATATAGATTTGGAAAATACAAATACTGTATTAACGCGTAAATATGCTGGTGGTATTATTGCAGATAAAGCATCTGTTTCTTTATCCAATGCAAGTAGCGCAACGTTATCTGGTAACTTGTTTACCAATACCAATAAGAGTGATAATGATAACGCTTTAAAACATAGTGCATTACTTAAAGCATTGAAAACATCTTCTGTATTACCTACGTTTAGTGCTAAATTAGCAAGGTTTTTAGGAGAGTATTCTGAAGAAAGTAAAAATTTATATGGCACAGGTATTGACGAAGTTATAAATAACTATTATGCCAAAAATGCAGGAAACAAAATGAATCCTACTTTTTATTGCGTTAATTTCAATGCTAAGAAATTCTTAGAGGATAAAGGTGAGGATATGTTTAGTGAAACTGGCTATAATGACAACAGTGCCTATACACTAAGTGCAAACGCTGCGGCCTTAATGATGAATGCTGGTGTTAACGTTTCGAACGTTGCTATTACCGGTACAAACTCTACTGGTAAAACATCTCTTGGCGGTACCCGTACAAATATTTATACTACAACCGATTGGTCTTCGATTACTAACTTAACCGGAGAAGATCGTGGTATTATATATTTTGCAAATAAAACCCCGTCATATAAACATGTAGGAGGTTCCGATGCGAAAGTCATTTTGGGAACCAAGGAGGCATATAATGCAAATGCAAAATATATTCCACATACTCTTGATATCTCTGCTTTGGATAAAATAGTTCAAGAAAGTATTGATATTGGTAGTATGAATGGTACGATTTACTTCTCTTCTGATGTAAATAGAGCAATACCTGGCACCACAAATGCATATATTTTTGGTTCTACATACAGAGGAACTCTTGATTATACCTACACCAATGCTGCATGGGAAAAGTATGGTAATACAAAGAATGATGCTGATTTGAAAGCCGGAAAAGTCGATGCATCTAAGTATAGCAAGATTTCTCTTCTTAACGATATCGAACTATCTCCTGTTGAAAAGTTGTTGTTTAATAACCAACGCACATATGGATAATCGGTTCCCATTATCCAAACAACGGCCTCCATTTTGGGGGCTGTTTTTTTTATGTGCTATCTTTTCAGCACTTCCAATATCGCATCATATACTTTATCTTTTCGGTCTGAGATTTTGCGTGCTTTGGGCGGGAAAGAAGGAACAACGCGAAGTCGTACAACTTTCACTGTGCTAGGGATAGTAGCGGCGCGAAGCGTTCGGCGGTTGGCTTGCCGACCGTCGAATGGAGCGATAGCGGAACCGCGGATAGCCTGACCGAGCGAAGCTCGGTAGCACCCATATCGTCAGACTTTTCCACTTAAAACAGCACCGCCCGTGCGATCGTGAAGTAGACCATGAGGCTTGTGGCATCTACAATCGTGGTGATGAACGGGCCTGACATGACGGCCGGGTCTGCGTGAAGGCGTTTTGCGCAGATTGGAAGGGCACAGCCAATCATTTTTGAGACCATTACGGTGACAATCATCGCGGCGCAAACTACAAGTGCAATCGGAAGCGTGATGCTGTAATTGTGCAGAAGATCGCGGTCAACAAGGATTATCTTGGCAAAGCAGACGGCTGCGAGAGATGTTCCGCACAGAAAAGCGACGCGCATTTCTTTCCAGATGATTTTCGGTAAATCCCTGAACGAAACTTCTCCGAGCGTCAGTGCCCTTATGATTGTGACCGAAGACTGAAAGCCTGAATTTCCGCCTGTGTCCATGAGCATCGGGATGAAAGCGGTGAGGGCCACCTGAACGGCGAGAGCGTTTTCAAATCCTGTGATAATCATGCCTGTAAAGGTCGCACTGACCATCAGAACTAAAAGCCATGCAATCCTGTGGCGGAACAATTCAACCGGCGTTGAGAGCAAATAGTGTTTTCCTGTCTGAGCGGGCATGCCCTCTATTTCAATGATTTCGTTGACCTTGTTTGCACAAATCAATCCCATCAAAATCGGAATGTTTTTTTCTTCAACCCGGTTAAAAAGCGTGGTGAGGTCTTTCGTTGTCATTGTAGAAAAAATATCCCTGATTGCCGAATACTTTTTTTCGTCCAGAAGATGCTGAATCATCTCCTCAATTTTGAAAACGAATTCCATTTTGCGTTTCGCATGAGAAATGAGAATTGTAAGTGTGGCTTGAATTAGAGCGAAAGATTATGGCAGGAAGCCGAGAGGTGTTTTGCTTTTTTGTCGCTCAAAAACGAGCCGGAACTACTGTCATTGCCCATTGTTTCCTCCATGTAAGTGATTTTCGGGCATTGTACAAAATACGCAAGTCAGTGTCTATTGTTTCTGGGAAAAATTTTTCTTATAATTGATTTATGACAAAAACACAATTTAAGATTTTTTCTGATTTCCGCGATGAATTTTGCGGGTATTGCATGAAGATGAACAAAGCTTATGGTGATTTGCTTAAGCCTTTGCAGATTGCGGCCAGGGCTGATGATACGCCTGATTATCCGCTTGAAACTCCTGTCGTTTATAACACGGCTCTTGATGAAATCACTGAGGAAAGCGATATCCGCATGATTGTGATTGGTGATAATCCTGGAAAAGACGAGCAAAGGGAGAAAAACAAAAGGTATCTCGTGGGACAGAGCGGAAAGCTTGCCGCCGGTTTCTTTGAGAAAAACACTGAATTCAACACTGACTTCCGCAAAAATGTCATTATTTTGAACAAAACTCCAGTTCACACGGCAAAAACCACGCATTTGAAATACCTGATTAAAAACGGCGGAATCCAAATCCGTGAGCTTATCAAGGAAAGCCAGATTTTTATGGCGCAAAAAACGGCAAAACTTCATCAGGACTTGTGCCGGGCTGCTGGTGCTGAAGGAATTGCACCGGAACTCTGGCTTGTCGGTTATGCCGAGCTTAAGGAGGCAGGCCTTTTTCTAAGCTATAAAAAAGAGCTCCTTGAAAATTATGACAAGACGAGTGAGGCCTGGAACAAAGTTTTCGTTTTCCAGCACTTTTCGATGAACAGGTTCTCTATTGATTTAAAAAATTATCAGGGAAAGCACCGCGATTTGGGAATTGTCGGGGCGGCTCATGAGCTTGGTCTGATTCATAAAAAAGAGATTTTCGGGTAAGGGGAGAAGTCTCTCCCCTGTGCCGCATTTCATTGCGGCACACCCCACTCTCCTAGGGCAAGCCCTAAAACCCAATCTTTGCATAATGCTTGCATATTTTTACGCAAAACGCTAATATTATTGCATAAATATTCATTTTAGTGCAATTTTTTGCATAGAGAGGCGAATTATGGCAAAAGAGAAGGTTATCCTTGCTTATTCAGGTGGTTTGGACACGACGGTTATCATTCCGTGGCTCAAAGAAAATTATGATTATGATGTCATCGCCGTTTGTATCGATGTCGGTCAGGGAGATGACTGGGAGCTTATCAAGGGGCGTGCGCTCAAAACTGGAGCAAGTGCCTGCTATGTTGTTGATGCCCGTCAGGAATATATCGAAGAATACATCTGGCCTGCTCTCAAAGCAAACGCTGTTTACGAGGACGAATATTTGCTCGGAACTTCTACAGCACGCCCTCTTATCGGAAAAATCCTTGTTGAATATGCCCGTCAGGAAGGTGCTGTTGCAATCTGTCACGGTGCTACAGGAAAAGGCAATGATCAGGTTCGCTTCGAGCTTGCAATCAAAGCTTTTGCTCCGGACTTGCGCGTAATCGCAGCATGGCGTGACGACAAATGGAACATGGACAGCCGCGAGGCAGAAATTAAATTCCTTGAAGACCGCGGACTTGAAGTTCCAATGAAGAAAGACCAGTCATACTCACGCGACGAGAACATCTGGCACATCAGCCACGAAGGCCTTGAGCTTGAGAAGACCGAGAATGAGCCGAACTATCCTCACATGCTCAAAAACACTGTCGTTCCAGAGACTGCTCCTGAGAACGGTGAATATGTCACAATCGAATGGGAAAAGGGAATTCCTGTAAGCTTGAACGGCAAAAAAATGAACGGCCTTGAGCTTATGACTGAGCTTAACAAAATCGGTGGAAAGAACGGCGTCGGCCTGGTTGACATCTGTGAGAACCGCTGCGTTGGTATGAAATCTCGCGGCGTTTACGAGACACCGGGCGGAGCAATCCTTTACTTCGCACACCGCATGATGGACCATATCTGTCTTGACCGCGATACATATCACTACAAGCAGCAGGTTTCTTTGAGACTTGCAGAGCTTATCTATGACGGAAAGGTTTTCACTCCGCTCTATGATGCTCTCATGGCATTCGTTGACTCAACTCAGCAGACTGTCACTGGCTGGACAAAAGTTAAGCTTGTTAAAGGTCAGATTCGTGCCGCAGGTTCTGGCTCAAAATACAGCCTCTACAACGAGGACATCGCTTCTTTCACAACTGGTGAGCTTTACAACCACAAAGACGCACAGGGCTTCATCACTCTCTTCGGACTTCCACTCAAAGTACGCGCTATGATGGAGCAGAAAGTAGGTGAAGGTCAGGCAGTAAAAGAAAGCAAGAACTTGAAGAAACGCCCAACGGAGTAGTTTTGTAAAATTCCTCACAGAGCTTCAGAGAACACAGAGAAAATTTAATATAAATCTCCGTGACCTCTGTGTACTCTGTGAGAAATTTACTAATTCCCTGCCGGAGTGCGGCGCATTTTTTTTCTTAGTCGCAAATAAATGTCAGCATGTTGCCGGTGCGCTCTTTGCTCTTGTATGTGCCTCTGTCGGCGCGCTGGTACATTGCTTCAAATGTGTCTTCTGCTGAAATCGGATAGAATGCCGCTCCTGCGCTCACCGTAATCTGCCGGCCGTTCAGTTCTGGAATTGATATGCTGTCAACGGCATCAAAGAATCTTCGTAAAATCCTTAATGCCATTTGTTCAGTCGTTACGCCGCCTGCAAATGCCGCGAATTCATCACCGCCAAGCCTGAAAACAATGTCTGTGTCTCGGAAAGCCTTTTTGAGACATTCTGCAATCGCGATTATAACTGCGTCTCCCGCCTGATGGCCGAAATCATCATTAATTGACTTGAATTTATCGACATCCATGAGGAAGAACATTCCTTTTTTGCCTGCATTTATTGCTTCTCGGATTTGAGACTCGCCGCTTCCCCTGTTGTTTATTCCTGTCATCATGTCGGTTTCGGAGAGCTTTTTAAGGGCTTCCTGCTTTTTTTTGTCTTTTTCAATTGACTCGAAAAGGAGAAGTGCGCTCGCAATCCTGTTTTTTTCGTCACGCTTTACGACGATGTAGCGTAATCGGATCCATCTTTCCTTGTTGTCTTTGAATTCAATTGAGATTGATTTTTCGTCGCCCATCCTTTCATCGAGAGTCCATGTGTCCAAAAATTCCTTTACCATTTCCGTGACACTTTTTGATGATATTTGCTCAGCGAAGTAAAAGCATCTCTTGCTGTAATTTGTGAAATCCCCGGCAAGAAGATTGTCGAAATCCGGATTGCTCCTTATGACTCGAATTCTGTCGGTTTTGAGGTCGATTTTTGCCGCCGTGACATAAATGCTTCCGACTGCACGGATTTCATCGTTGAGCCGTTCCGCTTCCATGTATTTGTGATTCATATAGAAGAAAACGAGCAGAATTACAACGATTATTATGAGAATGATTGCAAAAGATGCCAGATAAATTGAAATCAGCGGGCCGTAAAGATTTTTTGTTTTGAGGGTGTAAAGCAGAACCCACTGCTCATTTACCGATTCTGCAAAAACAGTGTAGTCTCCGCTTTCGGATTTGATTTCAATCATTTCTCTTGCTGAATGACCGAATTTCTTCATGAAAATCCTGCGTGCATCTGATTCGTCTTTTTTTAAGTTCGTTCCTACTTTTTGAGGATTTGAATCCGCGATGACATTGCCGAGCCTGTCGATTACAAAAACCGAGTCTATATTGCTGTCAGAGGCGGCCTTTTTTTCTATCATTTTTTGAAGGCTGTCCATGTATATGTCCATAGAGACCGCGCTTTCCAAATCGTCGAGAAGCTGACTTACGGCCATCATCATGCTGTTCGTGCGGGCATCGAGATACGGATTTACGAGCATTGGCCTTCCGCCTCCGTTGAATGCCGCTATGTACCAGGGACGGTCTTTGGGCTGGTAGTCAATCGGTTCCTTCCAGTTTGCTCCGTCGAGGAATTTGCCTTTGTAGTAACTGTAGATTCCTGTCGTGTTCCCGCTGATTGTGGTTGCGTAGGTGTTTGTCTCATTCACGAGGTAGTTGAGAGCTTCTTCATGGCTGCCGTTGTTCTTTAGCAATGCGTTGAGCCTTGTTGCTGAGAATGCGATTGCGTCCATCGGAGTTTTTACATATAGGTTTACCTGATTCGCGCTTTCGGCGGTGCGGCTTTCCCATTTGCTGATGATGTTCTGCTTTGATGCCGAATAAAGCCTTCTGAATGTGTGCACGATTGCCAGCGAGGAGACTATCATTACTATGAGAGAAATTATGGCAAAACGCCTGTTGAAATTCAAATCCTGTTTGCTAGTGTTTTTCATCTGTTTATATACAGATTACCACTAGATTTGTGCTTTAACAAGAAAAATAAATTTGTTTATATCGCAAAAATATGTTAAAATTGTTTCTATACATGAAAGCTATTTTTTTAGTGCTGATGGCGGCAATTCTCGCATTTTTTCCTACGGGAACAAAAAAACTTCTCAAACGAAAGGGCGTTCTTTCAAAAAAAATGTTTGCCGTTCTCATTCCAGCCACGATTTCGGTGTTCGCGCATTGTGTCGTTATTTTGACCCGGAACCACCTGCTTGCAAGTATTTTTTATTCCATTTATTTTGCAACGGCAACTTGGATTTCAGTTTTTGTTTTTGATTTCTGCGTTCTCTATGCTGACAGTAAAATCAACAGAAGAATCTACAAATACTTCATTCTTCCTGTTGCCATGCTTGACAGTCTTTCTCTCATTGCAAACATATTTTTTCCTTTCCTGTTCTCATTGAGGGATGTTGCTTACGGTTCTGAGCATTTTTTACGCTATTCGCCGACAGCATACTTCCTTATCCATGTCGTTTTCGGCTACGGTCTTTTCATTTACTGCTTTATTATCATGGCAATAAAGACTTCAAGGGAAACTCCGAGCATGAGGATAAAATATTATTCCCTTCTCACATTCCTTTTCCTTATAGCGGCTTCAAACATTATTTATATTCTTCTTGATTTTCCGTTCAATTTTTCGATTCTCATTTATGCGTACTGTTTCATCGCGTCGTATCATATTCTTTTCAAGGTCATGCCGCGCAGGTTGATTTTGAAAACTCTCGGCCTTATCGCGAACGGGCTTAAGAACGGAATCGTCCTGCTCGATATGAGCGGGGAATGTATTTATATCAATGATTTTGTCAAGGATTTCTTTGGCTGCACCCGGCAGGATGTCCTCAAGACTGACATAATAGAAAGTTTCGTAAAGAGGCGCAAGGCGGCCGGCACGGAGGACAAGTCTGTCTTTTCATGTGAGCTTGATTACCAGAAAGGTGATTTCCGCTACATTCTTCAGGTTTCGGATTTTTTTATCCGCGAAAATGACTGTGACATCGGGCGATACTATCTTATCGAGGACATTACAAAAACAAAAAATCAAGTTTACGAAGAAAAAATGCTCCGTACAAGGGATTCTCTGACTGGGCTTTTCAACAAGGAATATTTTTTCGAGAAGGTAGACCACAGGCTCAAATTTGACCGCTTCACGCATTATTACCTTCTTGTTACCGATATCGTTAATTTTAAGCTGATTAATGATTTGCATGGAAAGGCTTTCGGTGATACGATCCTTATGCGGATTGCAGAATCAATCAGGACTCATGCGGCCCCGGATGATATTTACGGAAGGCTGTACAACGATCATTTCGTCATGTTCGTCCCAAAGAGGCATTTCGATGAGGAAGCTTATGTTGAGTCTTTCCGAAGCAAAATGGAATATCTCAACGCGTTCTCATACACTCTTATCGGTCATATCGGCGTGTATGAGGTCGATGATTTGTCGCTTCCTGTCTCGGTCATGTGTGACCGGGCTTTCCTTGCGCTCAAATCAATCAAGTCAGATTATAAGAATACTGTTGCGTACTATGACAACCAGCTCCGGCTTGAAGTGCTCAAGATGCAGATGCTCATGAACGAGCTTCCGCTTGCGCTGAAATACGGGCAGGTCGTGATGTATCTCCAGCCGCAGGTCAAGAAGAACGGAGAACTTATCGGGGCTGAGGCTCTTGTCCGCTGGCATCATCCAACTCGCGGTGTTATTCCGCCAACGGAATTCATCGAGATTATCGAAAAAATCAACATAATTTCTGATGTTGACCGCTATGTATGGGAATGTGCCTGCAAAAAACTTGCCGAATGGAAGAAAAATGGCCGGGAAGATCTTACGATTTCAGTTAATATTTCTGCCCGAGATTTCTTTACGATGGATTTGTACGAAATATTTACCAGTCTTGTAAAGAAATATGATATTTCGCCAAAAAATTTAAATCTGGAGATTACCGAAACGGCAATCATATACGATTTTGAAAATCAAATGAAGCTCCTTAACCGCCTGCAAAAAGCCGGATTCGTCGTGGAGATGGATGACTTTGGAAGCGGATATTCGAGCCTCAATATGCTCAAAGATATTTCGGTTGATGTCCTTAAGATTGACATGGGCTTCTTGCAGAAGTCGAAAGATGACGAGAAGAGCCGTAAAATTCTTGAGAAAATCATCATGCTTGCAAAAGAACTTGGAATGGAAGTCGTCACGGAGGGAATCGAAACTGACGAACAGATTGGCTTCCTTGCAAATGCGGGCTGTGATTTCTTCCAGGGATTCTACTTCTCCCGTCCGATTCCTGTCGAAGACTTTGAGGAAAAATACTTAAAATAAAAGGTTGTGATGAAAATGAACGATATTACAAACATTGAGAATGAAACAGAACTTACTTCAAAGGATTTGGAGGGCGCGCTCCGTGAAATGTGCAAACTCCTTGCTAAGAACGGCAATCCTGATTTTATATATGACTTTTTCGGCTGTCTTTTTACCCCGGCTGAAATGAACGACTTCGCAAAAAGATGGCTTTTGGTGCGTGAAATCGACAAGGGAACGACACAGCGCGACATTGCCAAAAAATTCCATATTTCCCTCTGTAAAATTACGCGTGGTTCAAGGGAACTTAAAAAAGAAGATTCCGCTTTCCGAAAATTGCTTGATTACGCTGACAGCATATAAAACAAACCACAGATTACACAGATTTCACAGATTAAAATTATTGTCATAAGAAAATCCAATTTGCGGCAGCTGGGTAATCTATGATTATATATTTTTATTGAAGAAAATGCTCTGATTCAATATAATAGTTGCATAAATTTTTTAGAGGTCGTTGTTTTATGCACGCTATTGAATTGGAAAAAGCTTATAATCCAAAAGAATTTGAGGACAGAATTTATTCTCAGTGGGTCGAGAAGGGCTACTTTAAGCCTTCTAGCGATTCAGATTCCCCTGTACATTCACAGAAAAAATCTAACATCAAATATACAGTCGTGATTCCGCCGCCAAATGTAACTGGCGTTCTTCACATGGGCCACGGTCTCAACAACACTTTGCAGGATATCGTTGTCCGCTATCACCGTATGAAGGGAGACGACACTCTCTGGATTCCAGGCACTGACCATGCTGGTATCGCAACTCAGAATGTCGTTGAGCGCGCTCTCAAAAAAGAAGGCAAATCTCGCAACGACTTGGGCCGCGAAAAGTTCATCGAGCGCACCTGGGAAGTAACTCACGAGCATCATGACACAATCGTAAAGCAGCAGAAAAAGCTCGGAAACTCTGTTGACTGGAGCCGCGAGCGATTTACTTATGACGAAGGTCTTTCAAAGGCTGTTCGTGATGTTTTCGTAACATTGTATGAGCGCGGACTTATGTACAAAGGCCAGCGATTGGTAAACTGGTGTCCTCGCTGTGGAACTGCCCTTGCTGATGATGAAGTTGACCATGTTGATACACAGGGCGCAATGTACCACCTTTACTATGAATATGCAGACGGAAGCGGTAAAATCGAAGTCGCAACAACCCGCCCGGAGACATTCTTTGGTGATACAGCCGTTGCCGTAAACCCTGATGACGAGCGTTACAAGGACCTGGTCGGCAAAATGCTCAAGCTGCCTCTCACCGGCAAAGAAATCCCAATCATTGCAGATTCTTATGTAGACAAAGAATTCGGAACAGGTATGGTAAAAATCACTCCGGCTCACGACCCTAACGACTGGGAAGTTGGTTTGCGCCACAATCTTGAAGTAATCAATCTTTTGAACCCGGACGGAACTTTGAACGAAAATGTTCCTGAAAAATATCGCGGACTTAAATGCGAGCAGGCACGCAAACTTGTAATCGAAGACTTAACTGAAGCAGGACTTTTCAAGGGTGAAGAAAAGATGGTTCACTCTGTCGGACACTGTTACCGCTGTAAGACTGTCGTTGAGCCGTATTTGAGCTATCAGTGGTTCGTAAAAATGAAGCCTCTCGCAGAAAAAGCCCTCAAGGCATGGCGAGACGGTGAAATCGTATTCTATCCCCGCAAATGGGAAAACACATATACTCACTGGATGGAAAACATCCGCGACTGGTGTGTAAGCCGCCAGATCTGGTGGGGACACAGAATTCCTGCATGGTACTGTGAATGCGGTGAAACAATCGTTAGCCGTGAGGACGTTAAAAAATGTCCAAAATGCGGAAGCACAAACCTCAAACAGGATCCTGATGTTCTTGACACATGGTTCTCTTCTTGGCTCTGGCCGTTCTCAACTTTGGGCTGGCCTTCAGAGACTGAAGATTTGAAGAAATTTTACCCGACAACAGCTCTCGTAACAGCTTACGACATCATCTTCTTCTGGGTAAGCCGCATGATTATGGCTGGCCTTGAATTCACAGGCAAGGCTCCATTCCATGACATTTACATCCACGGTCTCGTACGCGATAAGCAGGGCCGAAAGATGTCAAAATCACTCGGAAACGGAATCGACCCTCTCGACATCATCGATCAGTACGGCTCAGACGCCCTCAAATTCACTCTTTCATACCTTGCAGCTCAGGGACAGGACGTTCTCGTTGACAACGACTCATTCAAGATGGGAAGCCGTTTCTGTAACAAAGTATGGAACGCAAGCCGCTACATTCTGGGTAACCTCGAAGGCCGCAATTTGATTCCTGTAAAGGACAGCGACCTCAACGAGCTTGATAAATGGATTTTCACGGCATTGAACAAGGCTGCTCAGGACGCTCGCGCAGCCCTTGACGGCTACCGATACAACGATGCTGCTTCAACAGTTTACGAGTTCTTCTGGAACAATTTCTGTGACTGGTATGTTGAGGCCACAAAACTTTCATTCTGGCACGGCGACGACCACGAAAAAGACCGCGCTGTTTCAGTTCTTCTTAACGTATTGGAAGAATCTTTGCGTCTCTTGCATCCTTTCATTCCGTTCGTTACCGAAGAAATTTACTCAAAATTGCCATTGGCAGAAATTATCGAAAACCGCAAAAAGGCTGGCGAGCAGAAGGTTATGTCTAACGAAACCTATTCTGACCTTCTCGTTACGGCTCCATATCCAGAGTTCAGCGCAACACGCGAGAATGCTGAGATTACAGCCCGCTTCGCAGCTTTGCAGGATCTCATCCGAAGTGTCCGTGGCTTACGAAACGAGTGTGGCGTAAACCCTGCAGACAAAATCAATCTTGCCGTTCTTATCGAGAAGGGCAGCGCAGCAGAAGTTTGCCGCGAAAAGGTCGAGATGATTCAGCTTCTGGCTGGTCTTTCAAAGGTTGAGTTCGTTGATGCAAAACCAACCAAGTCAATCGGTACAGTCGGCACAGGTTTTGAGGCTTTCATCATCCTTGACGAGAACATCAACAAAGAACAGCTTATGCTCCACTTCCAGAAAGACCTTGAAAAGGACAAAAAAGAAGCCGAGCGCACCGAAGCCAAGTTGGGCGGTAAATTCGCTGAGCATGCTCCAGCTGAGGTTGTTCAGGCAGAGCGCGACAAACTCGCCGAAACAAAACGCCGAATTGAAAAACTTGGCACATATATCGAAGCTTTGAAATAGTTAGCTGAACGACAAGTTCAACTTAAACAGATAATGCAAAAACAGGCGTAGGTGAGGTTACGACACGAACTCGCCTGAGCTTCGCTCACTGCGATGTTCGATGGCGTGTTCTCGCCGGGAGCCTGTTTTTGTAGTAGCCGATTAATGCTAACTTGGCATTCAGAAACGGAGGAGCGTATGGCTAGTAAATATGAGATGAAGGTTGATAAACCTGACCAGATGGACAAAGAGCACATGCAGCAGCTCAAGCATATTGTGCTTGCTCCGTACATGCAGCTTTCCACTGGGCTGATTGGCAAAGGCCGTCATGCTGGTGGAAACATGTTCCGTCATCAGATTGATACTCTTGGAATCCTTATCGACTACGGCTATATCGACTCCGTGCTTTTGAAAGCTTCGCTCGTTCATGATACTGTCGAGGACATAAAGGGCTTTGACAGAAATGAAATTGTAAACGCCGACCCTGAAGGCCAGCAGGTTCTTGATTTGGTTCTTGAGGTAACGCGCCGTGAGGACGAGGATAAAATTCAATTTTTGCGCCGGATTATCAACAACGGAAGCCAGAAGGCAAAAATCCTGAAATGTGCTGACCGAATCTCAAACATGATTTCACTTGGTTTTGTCACTGACCCGAAATTTATCGAGCGGTATTGTGACGAGACCGAATTTTATCTGCTTCCTATGGCTCTTGAGATTGATTACAATATGTATCAGGAGCTTATCGAGCTTGTTCGTACCCGCCGTCGCTATCTTGAGGATGGTGGATATTTCTGCGACAAGCACAAGGACTCGTCATCGGACAAAATTTAAGTCTTAAAAATGTCTTATTTTCACTTTTCCTAGGAAAATTTTCACAAAAGCGATTTTTTTACCAAAAAAAGTTTTCAAAAAGTTTTAACCTGCTCTTAGAATTAAAGTATGAAAAAAGTTGCTTTAATTCTTGGCCTTTTTGCTGCATTTATATTTTTTTCATGCAGCAATCTTACGGTGGGAGATTCGTCTGAGTCTGCTGAAATCCAAAATTCAGCCGCTACAGGAAGTCTTGTCATTGTCGGGTCTGATTCTCAGGGTAATTCCCGCGCTCTCAATGTTTCTGACATCATTTTTGCAAAACTCGAAGTTTCCGGCACAGGAATTTCTGTTCCTCTTACGGCAGATAGCAGCGTTTCTTCTGGAAAGGCAAATGTAACTGTAAAAGATATCCCGGTTGGTAAAAATCGAATTGTCACAGTTTACGCCTTTGACGCTGACAATAAAAAACTCGGAACTGTTGTGCTTCGCGCCGTCACGGACATCAAAGCCGGGGAAAACACAGTTGCGGTCAATAAGAATTCTACGGCTCTTGGAAATGTCTTTGCGGCATTGCTTTCTGGCGGATATGATATTTCAAAAATTGATGATGCACAAAAATCTGAGATAAATTCCAAAATTGATTCTTCAAAAAGCTGGGCTTTGATTGATTCTGCTTCAATCGCTACTGATTTTTCAAATAACTCTTTGAAAAGTTCTGAAAATTATATTCTCAAAACTGGAACCGTTTCCATTATCAATAATGACGGCTCTACTTCGCTTCAGATTGGTGACCCGGTTTCTGCTGTGGCTGAAAATCTTCCTGCGGGAACTTCGGTTGTAGAAAATGTCGCTCCTGGAACCTGGCCTGTTTATGTTACAAAGGCAGACGGAACCATCGAAAAGACTTTCGTAACCGTGCGCTCTGAGGAAAACTCTTCTATCACGCTTGGAGAAGTTTCGGACAGGATAATCGTTCATGCGAAATATACACATATTTGGGCTTGGAAAACTGGTGAGGAATCTGTTAATTACACTGGCGGAGTTTGGCCAGGAAAAGCCATGACGGAAGAAGAGAATGGCTGGTATGTCTACACATTCGAGCAAACCGCTGTTGATGTGCTTTTGAATAACAACGGTAATAGCCAGCACAAAGCGAGCGGGCAGGGCGGTGACAGCCTTACAGCAGGAGAATGGTGGTACAAAGACGGTACCTGGTATGAAGAAAATCCTGATGATTCTGTGGAGCCTGTTCTTGAATCATTTACTGCAAGCAAATCCTGGCTTGTTTCGGGTGAAGTTCTTCTTTCGGTAATGGCAAGCGATGACAAGGCACTCTCAAAGATTGTGATTACGCTCGATGATTCAAATCTTTTTGTTAAAAATGTGAGCGGAACTTCTGCAACTGCTGAATATACATGGAATACGCAGACTTTCAAAAACGGTGAGCATGTCGTTAAGGCTGTGGTTTATGATGCGGCTGGAAATCTTTCTGCTGTAAAGGCTCTTAATTTCACGACCAATAATGAAAATCTTCCGCCTGTGGCAAAAATTTCTGGAACAATAGTTGCGGGAGCTGGAAAAACAATTTCTTATTCTGCAGCAAATTCTTTCGACCCGAACGGTGGCGATATTTCTTCTTACAAATGGACTGTGAGTGGCGCCGTTTGTGATTCAACGACTGAAAAGAAAATCAATGTCACGATGCCGGAGGTGGCTGGGGCTTGTGTAAGGATTTCTCTTGTCGTAACTGATGATGAAGGGGCGGATTCAGAAAGCGTTTCGATTGATGTCACAACTGTAAAAATCGATGAGAACTGGGATTTCCGCGATGAGACGATTTATTTCCTTATGACAACCCGATTCTATGACGGAGACAAAACAAATAACGCTTATTGCTGGGAAGACGAGGCATGTTTTAATTCAATTACATTGGGCGATCCGGGCTGGCGCGGTGACTTTAAGGGGCTTATCGAGCGGCTTGATTATATCAAGGCACTTGGATTCAGTGCAATCTGGATTACTCCAGTTGTCGAAAATTCGAGTGGATTGGATTATCACGGTTATCATGCGACAAATTTCACCAAAGTTGATCCACGCTATGCAGGCTTGAATGAGGACCCGATGCAGTCTTATCAGAATCTTATTGATGCCTGCCATGAAAAAGGAATTAAAATCATTCAGGATATCGTTTTGAATCATACTTCAAACTTCGGTGAGGAAGGAATTTTCAGAATCTTCGACACGGCAGACAAACGGCCTGATGCAAAAGGCGTTACAAAGGCTGTCACTGCATTCTCGCAGAATGAGAGCGTAAGTGCGTTGTCTAGCGGACTTTATGGCCTTGACTGTCTCAAAAAGGCTGTCGGTGGAAACGATTACTGGAAACTTGATGGTGGAGCGCAGTTCAGAAGCAGAATCAATGCGATGAAGGAAGATTTTAATGACACTGAGCGGGCTTATCATCATGAGAAAAATATGCAGTGGGAAGGCTATAATGTTCAGACTGCACAGATGGCTGACGATTGTGTAGACATCAATACCGAAAATCACAAGGTCGCGGAATATATCAGAAATGCTTACATCAAGTACATAAATATGGGAGTTGATGCGTTCCGAATCGACACGGTTAAGCACATAAGCAGGCTGACATTCAACAAGGAATTCCTGCCGTATTTCAAGCAGGCTGGTGAGGCAAACGGAAAGAATTTTTTCATGTTCGGTGAAGGTTGTGTTCTTCGGAATGAGGTTTGGAATGACAATAAACCTCCGATTTCTATCCCATTCTACACCTGGAAGGGAAATGATGATTCATATTCATGGAGCGAAACAGATCCGCTGGCAAATGAAGAAACTGTATATCAGCATTTCAAAGACAATCTGAATCCTCTAAGCCAGCCTGTGAGCGACAACGCTTTTTTGAACGGCAACGATTATCACGAGCCGGACAGAAGCCAGTCAAGCGGCCTTGATATGATTGATTTTTATATGCATCACTGTTTTGGCTCTGCAGGAAGTGCGTTCGGCGTTGCAAAGCAGGAAGACAGATACTTCAATGATGCGACATACAATGTTACTTATGTTGACAGCCATGATTACGGCCCGAATGAAGGCGGATATCTGTACACGCGCTATTCTGGCGGAACCGATGCGTGGGCTAATAATTTCAGCTTTATGTTCACATTCCGTGGAATTCCATGCGTTTATTATGGCTCGGAAATTGAATTCCAGAAAAGCTGCCAGATTGAGCCGTACACCAACGGAAACAAAGTTCCTTATGCGAGGTCCGGACGGGCTTATTTTGGAGACCATCTTGAAGGAAGCGTAACTGCAAGTGACTACGGAGTTTATGAGGCCAGCGGAGAAGTTGCATCGACTTTGAGCAGCCCGCTTTCACAGCACTTGATTCGTCTGAACAAAATCCGGCGTGCGATTCCAGCCTTACGAAAGGGGCAGTATTCAACGGAAGGTTGTTCCGGTGCTATTTCTTACAAGCGCGCGTACAAAAAGAACGGAATTGACAGCTTCGTTCTTGTCACCGTCGGCGGAGGAGCCACATTCTCCGGGGTTCGGAGCGGAACTTACATCGAAGTCGTGACAGGAAAATCCGTGAATTGCAACGGAACTCTCACATCAGATTCTATCGGCGAGGGAAATGCCAGAATCTATGTGCTACAGACAGGAGACGGCGTTGAACCGACCGGAAAAATCGGCAGTGACGGCGCATATCTAAAATAAATGGTAAATAATTTCTGGAGGAATTAAAATGAAAAAAGTTGTTGGATTTATGGTTCTTGCTGCAATGGTTGCATCTTTTGCTTTTGTTTCTTGCAAAGCTGGTGAGGATGGAGATACGGTTTACATTCCTTATACACCTGAAACAAAAGACAGTGAAAAAGAGAATAAAGCCGCTGAGATGGCGCAGGTTCCTGTAATCACAAGCCAGCCGCAGGGGGCGACTTATACTGTTGGAACAAGCGATGTAAATCCTCTCCGTGTCATCGCTGAGGTTACAGATGGTGGAACGCTTTCATATCAGTGGTATAAGACTGACGGTTCTCCGATAAATGGGGCAACATCGGCAATTTTCCAGCCTTTTGATGACGGGAAGGCACCTTTCGTAGAAACAGAAACAATTTATTCATATTATTGCATCGTAACGAACACTTATGAGAATGCAACGGATACAACTCATAAAACTCAGACAAAACAAACTTCAACCGCAGTAATCACTGTTAAGCCTCTTCCAAAGCCCATGGCACCGGCAATCCCGGATGGCAAAAATCTTTCCGGAACCGCAGCCGGTGAATCAAAGGTTTCCCTTTCTATCGAGGCGAGCGTTACCGACGAAGGATCGATCTCATATCAGTGGTATAAAGATGGTGCTGAAATTAGTGGTGCGACAAATCCATCTTATGAAGCGGTTGAAAGCGGAAAATACTATGTTGAGGTCATAAATTCACTCAGGGGATTAGCAACGAAAATCAAGTCAAATGAATGTACTGTAACAATTGGAGTCGGAAACAGTTCTGGCGATGCAGGCATTAATATCGATTTCAACTAAAACGATTATGGGAATTATATTATCATGAAGAAAATTATTAAAAATCTAGTTATGCCGCTTTCTCTATGCGTGCCTCTAAGTTTTCCGCTCGTGTCAAGCGCTAGCTTCACAGATTCAGGCTCAGTTTTGTATGGCACCGTAAAGTCTGCTGACTATGGAGTGAGATTCTAGCCCGATTTATTAATCAATGGAGAATAGAAAATGAAAATTTTTGATGTGAAAAAGATTTTTGTACTTCCTCTGATTTCTGCGCTTGTTTTCGCCGGCATTGTGACAACTTCTTGTAAGACCGCAGATGATTCTGATTCTGGTTCTGCCACAAGTGCCACCGTCTCTTATGGCTCTCTTTCCGTGACTTTGGCAGATGTCTCGCAGTCTGGAAGGGCAGTGTACACGACCGGAATAAAAACTGCTGTAGTAACTGTCAAAGGCTATGACACTAAAGGCTCTTCTTTCACAAAAACATCTGCTTGCGTAAGCGTAAGCGATGGTAAGGCAAGCGGAATCACAGTGAACGAAATTCCTGTCTGTAACAATGCTGTTGTTTCAGTTCAGGCTTTTTCTGATGATTCTGCGAATTACAAGATTGAAGGAATTACAATTTCCGCCGTAAAAACAATTGTCGCAGGAAAAAATGAAGTCTCAGTCTCATGGGATTCTTCAAGAAAAGGAAATGTCTATTCTGCATTGATTTCTGCTGGGGTAAACACAAACTCTCTTACTCAAGCTCAAATTTCTTCTATTGATAATGCAATTCCTGGCAATATTCACGCAAGTCTGATAGATTCTGCTGGAATCGCTTCTGCTTTTAAGGCCGGAAATCTCGCATCTTCTGACTCTTACAAACTTACTGCAGGAACTTTGAAAGTCACTTGCAATGAATTCAACGGATGTACCTTGCAGCTTTCTGATCCTCTCAGCGCGATTTCAACTGCAATCGTGAACAACACGGTGACAATCAGTAATGCAGCTCCTGGAACATGGACAATCTATGTTCTTGACGGAACTACAATTAAGGCGAGCAAAAAGGTAAGAATCGCAAGCGGAAAAGAAACTGCGGTCACAGTTGGAAATTTTTCAGGCATCCAGATTCAGGTCGCAAAATCCCTGGGCTTCGACCTGATTCATTATTGGGACTGTTCTGATGCCGAAAATTATCCTAATACAAAGTGGCCAGGAACAGAAATGCTTTCAGTCTGGAGCGATGACGATTACGTTTTCAATTTCGCAGGCTGCTCTTCCGTGAGTCTTCTGATTACAAAAGCGGATGAAACTAAACTCTGCGCTGATGATATTGTGATTTCAGCTCCGGGGGCTTACAGAATCACTTCAAGCGGCGCAAGCACTTCTTCTTATATTGAAAGGAAATCGTCAAATCCGCCGGTTGAGGGCAAAATTGTCTCAGACCCGAACGAACTTCGCATTTATCAGGTGATGGTCGCAAGTTTCCAGGACGGAGATCCAAGCCGTGGCTACACTCAGATGTGGGGGCCGGACAATGCGCTTAAAGGCGGCGACCTTCAGGGAATCATCAATGCGCTTGATTACATTAAGGAACTGGGATGCAATGCGCTTTGGATGACTCCGATTTTCCAGTCAAGCGGATTTGACGAGCGGCTTGAGGCTACTGGTTATTTTGCCACTGATTATTTCAATATTGACAACCATTTTGGAACGAACGAGAAATTTGCTGAGCTTGTAACAAAATGTCATGAAAAAGGAATCTCCGTAATCCTTGATGGTGTTTTCGGGCATAATGGTGCAAGTCAGGGCGGAACGATGCAGGCTTCTCCTAATAGAACTGGCATCAAAAATCCAGGAAAAAAACCAGACACTAATAATCCTGTAAATTATGCCGGAAATCCAGATTCCCTCAAATATTATTCTGATGTCGCAAGCTATTGGATTACTGAATACAAGATTGACGGATGGAGACTGGATCAGTGCTATCAGGTTGGATTGGGAGATAAATCAAGTACGGACAATACTGGTGCCGGCGGACATAATTATTGGTATGACATTCGCAAAGTCGTTGAGGAAGCAGCTTCTTCAAACGGAACAAAAGGCAATGATTGGGGAACTTTGGGCTACATGGTCGGTGAGCACTGGAACGGAGACCAAACTCGTATTCAGGCGGGAAGTGTAGCGAGCGGAACTGCAAATGGATATGGATTGAATTCTTGCTTCGATTTCCCGGCTTATTATCAGGTTGTTCAAGGATTTGCTCAGGAATATGGAGACCCTTCAAAATCAACAGACAATATAACGACTGGATTGAGCTATCTTTACAAGACATATAGCGAAAAAGGATATTCTTGCCTTGAGGATAATGGATCTTATGAGCCTTACTATCCTAACTTTATGCTCTCTAATCATGATCTTTATAGAATTGGAGATGTTATAAAAGATAAGTGGAATTGTGCTTATGATTCTTCTGAATACATCGGCCGAAACAAAGTCCTTCTTGCGGCTCAGTGTGCTTATACTGGCCCGATTACAATCTATTATGGCGATGAAATCGGAGACCATTCTACAGATTTGAGCGGCTGGGGCGGTGACAATGTTGCACGCTCTTCTGGAAAAATCACCGGATTTGATTCCCGCGAGCAGGCAATTCATGACTGGACACAAAAATGTCTTTCTGTTCGGGCTTCGCATGAGGCTTTGTGGAATGGCTCAAACACTCAGATTACAGGCGAAAGTGATTTCTATGTTGCCAAAAAAATTGGTGGCGGAGAAACAATCTACATCGCGTTCAACTATTCTTCTTCACCAAAAACTTTCTCTGCAAGCGGAAAAGACCTTCTTTCTGACACAACTTTCAGCGGCACTGTCACGGTACCTAGCCTGAGCGCAGTTTATATTTTGGAACAATAGTTTCGGGAGGACTATTCTATGATTAAAAAAGTTTCTGAATATGCGGTAAAGTTCTTTAAGCCATTGTTTTTGGCCTCGTTTTTGCTGGTCGTGGCTCTTGCGGTCAATATTTTATTTGATTCCTGTCTTCAGATTCATGATTATGACGATGACGACTACACTCCGGCTAATCCCTATGGTTCTCTTGCCGTTACGACCGGAAACTCTTCTAATCGTGCGCTCTGTGTCTCAGACATAACGGCCGCTGATGTGACTGTTTCTGGAACAGGATTTTCTCCAATCTCCCAGAAAAATGTCCTGATTTCTGGCGGTGTAAGCTCTTCGGCTGTCAAAATCGAAAAAATTCCAGTCGGAAATAACAGGGTCGTTTCGGTTGAGGCAAAGACAAACATCGGAAATATTCTCTCTAAAATGGCCGGCGTAAAAATGACATCCGTGACGAACATCACAAGCGGAGACAATTCCGTTTCCGTAAATTGGGAAAACTCAAGGCTCGGAAATGTTTTTGAGTCTCTCCTTGCGCTTGGCTATGATGTTTCGGCTTTGGACACGCTTGCCATAAAAAACATTCTTCCTGACACACACGCAAGCCTGATTGATTCTTCAAAACTTGCGGCTGACATTAAAAATTCTGGCGGAAATCTTTCTGGTCTGAATCCAGAGAATTACCGCCTTTCTCCGGGAAGTCTCAGCTTTACGAGTGATGATGCGCTTAGCCTTGTTTTTCAGATTTGTGATCCGGTTTCAGAAAAATTGACTTCCGTTGTTCCCGGGTCAAATACGATTCAAAATATCGCGCCCGGAACATGGAAAGTATTCGGAATCGTGAACGGAAAGAGCGTAATTTATAATTCTTCGGTTAAAATTGAATCCGGGAAGAATCAAGATTTAGGTAAAATTTCTTTCAAAGCTCCGAAACCTCGGCTTGAAAATGCTGATGGCAGCCAGATTTCTGAATTCATAAACTCTGAGACGACGGTTTACCTTAAAGCCAGAAATTTTGACGGCGAGGAAGAGATTAGCGGCGTTTCAATTTATTACACTTTGGACGGAAGCCAGCCTTCTTCTTCAAGCACAAAATACAGTGGCGGAATCAGAGTCAATGCCGGCACAAAGTTGAAGGCCATCGCTGTCGTATCTGGGCTTTTTGACTCTGATGTCGCAAGCTGGGATTTCTCGAAACCAACTTTGGGCTATACCCATCCTGCAAATGGAGATTTTAGTGCCGTTGATTTGAACGGTCAGGCAGAAGGCTTTGGATGGGCTAGCGGAAACTGGCCTTTGGGTGCGAATGTAAGCGGCGGCGAGACGACTTTTGCCCTTTATTCTGCAAACGCTGAGAAAATTCTTCTTGAAATTTACGCCGTTCCTTACGGTGAGGATGCTCTTTACGATTACTGGATGGAAAAGGACGGAAATGATGTATGGCGTGCAAAACTGAGCGGAAATCTTTCCGGGGCAGTTTATGCCTTCCGTGTTTGGGGCACAAACTGGAAGTATGATTCTGCATGGAGCCGTGGTGGAAGCAGTGCTGGTTTTGAAGCTGATTATGATTCTTTTGGAAACCGATTCAACCCGAACAAAGTTGTTTATGATCCTTATGCAAAGGAATTGACTCATGATGTGAGCAATGCCGAAGCAATAGCCGCGTATAAGACAAAAAATGCGGGTTATGCACTTTCAAAACCTGAATATGCGATTCTTTCCAGCGGTCAGCCGGTCAAAACTTCAACAAAATGGCGTGAATATGACTCAGGCACGATTTCGCCAAAAGGATATGTCGTTTCTGATTCAACAGGTTTTGGTTCAAAGCCAAAAATTGCCGCAAGCGAAGCAAGAATTTACGAGGCTCATGTCCGAGGCATCACTCAGCACGATTCTTCTTCAAGTCTTTCTTCTATTTTAAACGGAATCGAAGGCTTTGAGGCAGTTCAGAATGTTCCTGCTCAGTATCGGGGAACTTACAAGGGAGCATCTTATATGGCTCCGTATCTTAAAGCTCTTGGAATCAATACGATTGAGCTTCTTCCTGTTCATGAGACGGACAATGATGCGAATCCAAATGACGGACCTGGCGGAAATTACTGGGGCTACATGACTTTCGGCTATTTTGCCCCGGACAGAAGGTATTCATTCGATAAATCTGCCGGCGGACCTACAAAAGAATTTAAAGAAATGGTCGAAGCTTTCCATAACGAAGGAATTGAAGTTTACCTTGATGTCGTTTACAACCATTCTGGAGAAGGCGGAACTTGGAATGGAAGCAAGACACGCTGGAATTCTTCTGCAAATCAGTACGAGCCGAATCCAGACTACGATGAAGGCAAGCAGTGTACTGTTGTAAGTATGCGCGGAATCGACAATCAGACATATTATTCACTTTGCACGGACAAAAAATGGAGTTATTGGGAAACTACCGGCTGCGGAAACAACTTGCAGTGTGATAATCCGGTCGTTCGCCAGCTTATAATTGATTCTCTTTCATACTGGATTTCAGAAATGGGCGTTGACGGATTTCGTTTTGACCTTGCGCCAGTTCTGGGAAGGGAAGGCACAGGTTCATGGAATTTCAGCAGCTCTGCGGCAACTCTCACCAAGATTGCTTCTCTTGGAAGCGCAAATGATGTTGAGATGATTGCGGAGGCGTGGGATTGCCAGTGGCCTGGCGGATATAAAATCGGAAAATTCCCTTCTGGATGGGGCGACTGGAACGGCGTGTACCGTGATGTCGTGCGAAAATATGTCGGCGGAGCCGGAACAACGGAGACTAAATCTGATTACGGAAATGTTCTTTACAACCTGAACATCGGAAACGCGCTTTACGGAAGTAGCGATATTTTTGGAAGCTACAGGCCTTCAGTGAACATGATTGTCGCACATGACGGCTTTACACTCGCTGACCTTTCTTCATACTCTGGAAAAGGCAATGCCATGAACGGAAACGCATGGCCTTTTGGTCCAAGTGACGGCGGAAATGGTGATACGAACTACATTGTTGATGACACTCCAAGCGGACACAGGCAGATAAACCGCAACTACATCGCCCTGCAGATGGTGACTCGCGGAATCCCGATGATTGTTTGGGGCGACGAATTCAGCAGGACTCAGAACGGAAACAATAATCCGTATAATATTGATTCTGTGGCGACCTGGAACAATTACAACATGATTAACACAAAGTCTCCGCAGGGCATTTCCACAGGCGGAAGCGGAACTTACAATGATAAATTCGGCACTTTCGGAAACACAAAATTAAGGAACGGAAACTTCATCTTTATGAAGAGGATGCTTGAGATGCATTCAGACCCGGCCTTTACTCAGCCAACTTACACAACTCCTTCTTATATATGGAATTCTGGAAAGGACGAGAATGATTTCAGCTTCGGATACAAGATTTCAGGCTCTAAAGTCACAGACGGCCACGATTTCTTCTTCTTCAGCAATATGACTGGCGGAGAGGTCAAAGTCACTGTTCCTGCTCCAGAAAATGGTTGTCATTGGGTGAGAATTTGTGATACAGGCAGCTGGGCTGAAAAATATGAGAACAGCTGGGATGTAAACGACACTGAGGCAGATGGATATTATTCGATTTCTACAGAAAAAGATTACGGTGTCGGTGCTCACACTGTAGTCATCTTTGAACAGATTAAAGACGGCGGGGAGGGGCCTGTTGTTCCGACATGCGCAATTCCTTCAATAATTGGTGAGTCTCAGTTTGAGTCAAGCACAACGGTAACAATCACTTGCGGAACTGCCGGCTCAACGATTTACTACACTCTCGACGGAAGTTCTCCTTCAACGCTAAGTACGGAATACACAGGTTCATTCATCCTTACTGAAAGTGCTACTGTAAAGGCTGTTGCCGTAGCTCAGGGATATAAAAACAGCCTGGTTGCACAGAAAAAATTCAAAAAAGAATCATTTGTAATCTCTGACAAGAGCGGCGTAATGCTCCAGGGATTTACATGGGAAAGTGCGAGCCGTACAGTGACCGCCAAGCAAGGAAAATGGTACAAAATAATGTCCGCACAGGCAGATGTAATCAACGATACCTTCAAATATCTTTGGTGTCCGCCTCCGACAATGAGTGCCAGCATGGGACCAGAAGGATATATGCCTACTCAGCTGAATGTCCTTGATTCATTTTATGGAACGGGTTCGGAACTTTCTTCGTTGCTTTCAAAATTTACGAAGACCATGCCGATTGCAGATATCGTAATAAATCATCGGTGCGGCACAACGAACTGGGGAGATTTTTCAAATCCTGATTTTGGAGTCGTAAAGGGTAGCAATTATCAGGCAATTTGTTCTGATGATGAAGGATTCTCTGCGGCCGGCTCTGATATGTATAATAATTCTGTCCGGGGAAATGCTGATACTGGCGGAAAATATGGGGATGCGCGTGATATTGACCACACTAATCCGATTGTTCAGGCACAGATTGTAAAATGGATGAACGAGAAGCTGAAATCAGTTGGTTTCAAGGGATGGAGATACGATTTTGTAAAAGGATATGACGGATATTATGTCGGTAAGTATGATGCCGAAACTGATGCACAGTTCTCTGTCGGTGAATTGTGGGAAGATTTTAATCCGTCGAACCCGAACGGTCTGGGTGACACGATAAAAAACTGGGTCGCAAGAACTGAAACAGGCGGCTATCGCTCACGGGCCTTTGACTTTGCGCTTAAAGGCGTTATGAACACTGTATTCGGAAACAAGGGAAGCGGAATTGCGAATTCAAATTACGGATTCCTTGAGAATGCGGCAAGCCTGATGATAAGTCAGCCGGCGGATTCCGTGACCTTCGTTGATAATCATGATACTGGAAGCACACAGGGGCACTGGTATCTTGACCCGGATGATGTCGGAACGGCATACGCCTTTATTCTGACCCATCCTGGAATTCCTTGCGTGGCATGGCAGCATTATTTTAATGACTCGGAGAGCGGCGGCTACAATGACAGCCAGTATATTGGTGGAAAAACTGTTCCTGGAACAGGAGTCACTTACCGCAAGCACATTGATAAACTTATTGAAATCCGTAAGAAGGCCGGTATCGAATATGACAGCCCCCGCACGACTCTTGCGGCCAATAATTCTGTTTACGCCGCAAAGATTGAGGGCGCGAACGCAAATCTTGTTGTCGTAATCGGAAGCGGAAGCTATACTCCGAGCGGTGATTACGGAAGAATCTACAAGGGAACGAATTTCGTAATCTGGCAGGAAGGTGCAGAAGATGTTTATGGCGGTGGAGGAGAGTCACTTACATTGTCTGTAACAGTGCCTTCATGGGTTTGGTCGGACGGCGCGGCTGTGTTTGCATGGGTTTGGGGCGACTCAGCTACTGGTGAATGGATAACTGTAACTGGCTCTGGCACAACTGCGGTTATTACAGTTCCTTCTGGTACAAAGGGATTCAATATGGCTCGCTGTGTGAGGGGCACAACGGCACCAGACTGGTCTGCGAAAGGCAATTCGGCAGGGCGAATCTATAATAAATCAGAAGATGTTGTGGTTCCGTCCGATTATTACGGCACGAACTGGGTGGAATATAATCCATAAAAATTCCTTCTCAGCTCGGAAAATTTTGGGGCTGGAATCGAGGCCGCTCCGCTATGGAGCAGTGCCGTAGGCAGGCAAAAGCCGGCGCACAAGTTGCGACGGCTTTTGACCGAGCGTTAGCGGGCTGCGGAACAGCGGCAGCAGAATAAATTTGCGCCTTTTTTGACTTAGGCTTGTTCGGAATATTTCAGATTTATTGCAGAATTCTTACAAGAATCTTGCCTAAATGTCACAAATGCTGTATTTTATAATTATCAAATTTGTATTTCTATTTATAAGGAGATAAAAATGGCAGTAAAAGTTGCTATTAACGGTTTCGGCCGTATCGGTCGTTTGGCATTCCGCCAGATGTTTGGTGCAGATGGTTACGAGGTTGTAGCTATCAATGATTTGACAAGCCCAAAAATGCTCGCTCACCTCTTGAAGTATGATACAGCTCAGGGTGGATACGCTGGCCGCATCGGTGAAGGAAAACACACAGTAGAAGCTCACGACGGTGAAGGTGAGGACAACTACATCGTAGTAGACGGCAAAAAAATCGTTATCTACAAAATGCCAAACGCAGCTGATCTCCCATGGGGAAAAATCGGCGTAGATGTAGTTCTTGAATGTACAGGTTTCTACACATCAAAAGAGAAGGCACAGGCTCACATCACTGCAGGTGCTAAAAAAGTCGTTATCTCAGCTCCAGCTGGAAACGACCTCCCGACAATCGTTTACAACGTAAACCACAAATCACTCAAGAAGGGCGACAATATCATTTCTGCT